>CALDFV010000027.1 GCA_937942145.1 uncultured Opitutaceae bacterium | reverse complement strand
AAATTCGGATCATTTTCAAGGATGAGGGATTCGATTTGGGAGCAGCGACAACGTATTAGTCGCTGGACGTTTCCTTTATTCTAATGTTGCGGAAGGCCACGGTACAGCCTTTGCCATGGTCTTGGAAGGCAATCCATCCCTCTGACCTACTCATTTCCGAATCCTGATCAATCAGCGTGGCAAAGTGGACGCCATTGATCTTTTGTATTACCATGTCACCCGAAGCGATAATCTCCATAGTATTCCACTCATTTTCGTTATAATGCGATTGGACCGCGGCAGCTTCTTCGAGCTTCGTATTTACCCGCGTCCCGTCACTAACTATCAGGGCCCTTTCTCCCGCAGTGCTCATCAAGAAACGTGCTTCACGCTTTGGGTGCTCCCGATCAATCAAGGAATGATGCCAGAGTCCCATGACTTCTTGCCGCGCAATTTCTACTTGGTATCCAAAAACCTGCCACTCGCCAAGATCGTCACTACGAACCTGCACACCTGAATTTCCCTTGTCCCAACGAAACTCCAACCGGAGTGTAAAGTCGGTAGGCTGGCCACCGCGCCAAATAAGCCAATTCCGATTTTCGGATGCGCCGGTGCACCAAATTTCGTCACCGCGTACTTCCCAAGCCCCAGGCTTGCCATCCCATCCGTCGAGATTTTCTCCGTTGAATAGCTGGACAAAACCCGATTCGTCATCGGCATGCGATCGAGTCACTAGAATGAGAAAGAAAAAGACGAGAGCAGATTTCATAGTATAGCTTGGGATTAGTAGGTGTGTTCTAATTCAGGCAACAGAATCAATGACATTATAGAATCTCTGTTAAGATTCTTGTTGGGTCGAATAATATCGGTGGAACGCGACTCCATACCAGTCCCTATTTCTCCGGAGTTAGTCGCAGAATCATGCCCCTTCGATCGATCAATACGTATAGGGATCCATCAGGACCGGTCTTTATTTCCCTGACTCGCCCCGACTCCTTCAGAACAACTTCCTCTTTTACGACCGTGTGTCCGTCGAGAACGACCCGAACGATTTGCTGATGCTTAAGGAAGCCCACGAGAAGGTTGTTTTTCCAGTCCGGGAAAAGCGGACTGGTTGAGAATTCGATGCCCCCAACGGCAGGTGATGGAATCCAATAGTGAATCGGCTCCACCATGCCGGGCAGCGACTTGTGAGGTGTTTGTACTGTTCCATCACGATCCAGTCCTTTAGTAGCTAAGGGCCAGCCGTAGTTTGCCCCTGCCTTAACGACATTGATCTCATCACCGCCCATAGGTCCATGCTCAGCCGCCCAAACCTCGTGGGTTTCTGGATGGAGGGCCATACCCTGGGCGTTGCGCGTCCCATAAGCGTAGACCGTGGGAAGGACACCATATTTTTCCAACGAGTTGTAGGGGTTGCTGTCAACGGGTCGACCATCGTCATGCATGCGGTGAAACTTTCCTTCAGGACGAGCCAGACTTTGGGAATCGAGCATGCGGCCGCGATCGCCAATGGACAGGTAAAGATAGCCTTCGTGATCAAAAAGCATGCGAGCGCCAAAGTGGTCGTAAACAACCGTGTAGTCCTCTGGTCGCGGATCGTAGACAACCTCCTCGTCTACCCATCTACGGTCAACGATACGGCCTCGAACAATGCGAGTGGCGCACCGGCGGTTCGGTTCATCGCCGACGATTTCAGGTACCTCATCAATATAGCAGAGGTAAATCCATCCGTTTTCCGCGTAGTTGGGATGGAGGGCGACATCCATGTAGCCAAAGGATTGGCCCGATGGACGGGTTGCTGGCTTGGGAGTATTCGCAATCGGCCGGTAGTCTACCTGCCCGTCAACGAGCAGACGCAGCCGTCCGGGAAACTCGGAAAACACGGCCGTGCGGTCATCGAGAAATTCAATCCCCCACGGCTGCTCCAAGCCTTCCGCCAAGACTTCGACCTTGAGATTGAAATGTTCGGTTTCCGAGAGCGGATTGGGCGGCGGAGGCTGGACCCCCATCTCTTTCTCGCGTTCCAGGATAAAGTTGAGGACCGCTTCGATCTGCTCGTCTTTGAGCACGCTTCCCCAGGCGATCATCTGCGTACCCGGGATACCGAATTTGATATTGTCCCGGTGCAGATTGTATCCAGAAGCGTAGTTCCATATCCCGTCTAGAAAGCTGGAAGCCTGTCCCCCCTCCAGATTCGGGCCATGGCACTGGGCGCAGTAGGTCGCATAAATTTTAGCTCCATCGTCCAGATCTTGCGACGACGCATTCGGCACAAGCCAAAGAATGGGGATTAAGGCAACTAACAGTCGCCATTTTTCAATAAAGCCACCTCCTCTGCGTCTCCAATGCTCGCTCGCTGAACCGTTTACAACATGAGTCCGGTTGCTGGAGTAAGAGCGGACAAATTTACAATTAAGGTCTCGACTAAGATTGAACTGCTTTAACACCTCTCAGTTATCAGAAAGAAATCGAGGAAACTCAAGAAAGGATAAGCCAGTTAGCTCACAGTTCTCATCGCTTCAGCGTCTAGCAGCCGACGAAAACACATGACCTTGAAAACTAAGCCCTCGCCACAAAGCCGATCTACCTACCTCTGACCGCTCTGTTTCATGCCCTCCAACTCGTCTTCAGGAAGATCGTACGCGGCGCGTAGGCGATTGAGTTGCGCCAATAGGTTTTGCTGGATTTCCGGATTCGCCTGACCGTAAATGTTCTCCATTTCCATTGGGTCGTTCTTAAGGTCGAACAGTTCCCAGGTATTGTTTTCCTCGTCCGGGTAGCGAATCAGTTTAAAGCGGCCATTGGTCACGCCGAAGTGAAGCGGGACCCCATGCCCGCCGTGCTCATAGTAATGGTAATAGTGATACTCGCGCCAATCTTGCGGCGTTTCATTCTTGAAGATCGGCACCAAGGACCGGCCTTGCATGTCGCTTGGTATTTCAGCACCCGCTAAATCTAAGAAGGTCTGAGCGAAGTCTAGATTAGAAACGATGTCCGTATCATTGACCGTACCGGCTTTTGCGACGCCCGGCCAACGGACCAACAAGGGTGACCTCAGAGACTCTTCGTACATCCAGCGCTTATCGAAAAGTCCATGCTCGCCCAAATAGAATCCCTGGTCCGAGGAATATATAACGATAGTGTTGTCAGCTAAGCCACTCTCATCCAAATATTCGAGCAGCTGGCCAATACTCTCATCTACCGCCTTCACGCACCGAAGGTAGTTTTTAATGTAGCGTTGGTAGTTCCATTTGGTGCGTTCGACATCGTTTAGATTGGCGGCCAACATAGCCTCGTTGCGAGGGCGAAAGTAGTCGTCGAAAGGCTTAAGCTGCTCAGGTGTATGCTTGGAGGAATACTTGATCATGAGTCGGTGATCGTTCATCTCCTCCAGTATGCGTGCCCGATTTTGCGAGATGGGCCGCGCTCTGCCTGAATAGTCGTCGAATAATGTCGACGGCTCTGGCATTTCCATGTCGTCGAATAACTCCAAGTGCCGAATCGCCGGTTCCCAGCGACCATGAGGCGCCTTCTGCTGAACCATTAACAGAAACGGCTTGTCTGGGTCGCGCTCCTCCTGGAGCCAATCTAGGGACCGCTCGGTAATGATGTCCGTCGTGTACCCAACATGGTCTACATTCTCGCCATTGGTGATGAGCATGGGATTATAGTAAGCGCCCTGCCCTTTTAAGACCTCGAAGTGGTCATATCCGGTAGGCATCGATGCCAAGTGCCACTTGCCGATGACTGCGGTTTGATAGCCCGATTTTTGCAAATACTTGGGGGCCGTCGGCTGGGTACCGTCGAACTGGTCACCGTTTTGCCGAAAACCGTTCAAGTGCGAATACTTGCCGGTCTGGATAACCGCTCGGGCAGGTCCGCAAATTGAATTGGTTACATAGCACTTTCGAAAAAGGATTCCCTCACCGGCAAGGCGGTCTAGATTAGGAGTCGGGGCGATATCGGCCAACATCCCTCCATAAGCGCTGATGGCCTGGGTAGCATGATCATCGGTGAAAATGAAAAGGATGTTCGGCCGCTCTTCCTTGCCGGCAAGACTCAACAAGAAGGCGCATGATAAAAGCCCTAGCCTCGAGAGGGCACGGACTATGAACGAAACAGGAGGTATCAAATTCTGCATTGCTTGACTTTCTCGCTAGCTTGCTCGTCTGGCAAGGCAAGACCTAGAGCATGCTCGAAAAGATGCGCTGGCACGGGATTGCCTAGTCAATTGGATTTATTCCTTATTTTTTCGTTAGACCGTCGTATTGAATGGTGTTTAAGAACCAGGTGCGAAGTCAGATTTCAACGGTTCCTTCAAAAGCTCGCTACTTTGAAAATACGCGAAAAGATACCAACAAAAAAGAGACCCGAAGGTCTCTTTGAAATTGTCGAGGAATTCTCGATCTTCGATAAGAGGAATCAGCTAGCCGTTGAGAGCCCATCCCTTGCGGTATTCCTTGCGCAAGAGGCGGTTCGCTTCTGGGCTATTCGTCACTTCCATCTTCTTCGCGTTGTAATCGATCTTTTTCCCTACGTCGTAGGCCACCGCTCCAAGAAGTAGTTGCTCGATCAATACACCCGAGTAGTCAAAGTTGCAGGACGTCTTCAGGTCCGTCTTACAAGCATTAGTCCACTCTTCCCCGAAATTAGCGACCTTCCTTTCCGGAACTTTGATTTTGCTCGAATCGTAGTAGGAAAGGTCCGCGGATTTTCCGTATGGGATAACCGTACGCGTCTTGAAATCAGCTACAATGAATCCCTTGGTTCCTTTGAAAAGCGCTCCGTGCCCGATCTTTGTAACGTCGACGTAGCTAAGAGGAGATTTTGGCATATTACCACCCTGATGCCAAGACACTCGAATCTTGCCGCGCCAGTCGTTGGCGGGATTGATACAGCTCGAGCTCATACGCGATGGCGCGACATCCGGATTATAGGCCTCTCCCTCGGCTTGGGCTGAAATGGGATAGTCGGCATCAAGCGGGTTGAAAGCCAAATCCATGGTGTGGCTCCCCATGTCGCCAATCTGCCAGTTGCCAAATTCGCGATACATGTTCCAGGAAAGGCAATTCGAACCCCTCGGCCATTTCGCTGAGTCCGTCTCAAAATAGGAATGCGTCTTTTCGCCGGTGCGCCAGTTGAGCGCGGTGAAGTAGTCCGAGCTAAAGGGTCTCTTCTGAGAGGGGCCGACCCAGAGATCCCAGTCTATAAAATCGGGAGCGGATCCGGTCGCCATGGGGTAACTTTTTTTATTGTGGTAGCGATCACCCCAGGCATGCACATCCTGCAGCTCGCCAATGGCGCCTTCTCTGATGAGCTCACGAATGTAGGCGAAATTGGGATCGAAATGGCGTTGAGTACCGCATTGGGTCGCGACCTTGTTCCGATTCTCCAAATAGGTCTCACGGACCATTCGCGCTTCTTCCACGGTATTCGCCAATGGCTTCTCGCCATACACGTGCAGTCCTCGATTCATGGCCCAAATCGAAATGAACGCGTGATGGTGATCAGGCGTACAGCAGACCACGGCGTCTAGATCTTTCTGATCCAGACATTTCCGCCAGTCCTTATACTGCTTGGCCTTGGGAAACTTCTGTCCGGCGGCCGCTAGGGCCTTGGAATTGACATCGCAGAGAGCGACCACGTTCTCCTGCTCAAGCATATTGAAATGGGCGGTCGCACGACCCCAGCAGCCTATCAGAGCGATATTCAGACGGTTGCCGGGACGATTCTGCCCGAATAGCGTACCGCTCGGCAGAAAGAGGAGACCCGCACCCGTCGAAGCGGAGGCTGCGAGAAATTGACGACGATTTGGAGTGGAAGGGCTTTTCATAATCGAACAAGTTAGAAATCTAAGTCCCGTGGGTCAATGAATTTGCACGCCCAACATTCACAGGTCCAGCTTTGGACAATTGTGAGGGTATTAATCGCCGAAAAAGCTAGTTTTCAGGCGCTTGTTTTTCTGACTATGCAGATCTTCAGGATTCCATCCCCACTACATCACCCGGCCCGATTGGACCGCCCGGCAAGAATGAGGGCCGTGAGGGCTTCGTGAGTGATTGTGACGATGGCGGCAGTCGGCGATTCGGAGACCGATTCGTTCCTAATGAACGGCGATGAGAAGGTCCCGACGCCCTACCCGGGGACCATCGATTTTCTCATAGCGCCATCAGATGGAGCGCTGGCGCACCGTCGATTTGTTGATTGGCAATTCAAATGAACCGATTGGGTTGAAATGGCAGGTTGAGGGTTTGCCGTAGCGGAGCGAAGATGGCGGAGTATTCCGGCGGTATCCAGGTAGATGTTTCCATGGACAAGTCAGAACATTGCCCCTGCGCAACCCGCATTCCCTATTTAAGTTCCAGCAATGCCCAGACCGGTTTGTGGTCTGCCAGCGGTGTCTCCAATTCAACGATGCCGCCATCCAGCGCTTTCACTTTCTTCGGATCGTACATAATATGGTCAATCACATGCCCGACCCGTTCTGCTTCGGGTTTGAACACCCGCGACGTATTGCGTTTCCCAACATCAATATCCAGTTCCCGCCAGCTCATATCCAGGCCGATGTCCTGAAACATTTCATGATACATATTGCGGGTGTCAGCGTTGGATGGAGTAAAGTTGAAATCCCCCATCACCACAGAAATTTCCTCTGCCGGTCTTGCTTTCAGGTAATCGATAAAAGCCGCTATCTTCCCCGTCGTTTCGTCAATATGGGCCTGATCTCTCCACCCTTTTGGGAAATGTACCGAGTAGATCGTAATGGCCCTCCCATTAATCCTTGTCACGGCCCGGGTAACAGTATGCAGGGTATCCGCCATTAGAATCTCCTCGTAACCGCTCAAAGGCGTCTTGCTGGCAATCGTCTTGTATTTGTCCACATGACCGGCCGTTGTATGCCTCCCCACAATCACATGCTCCATGCCCAGAACCGTTCCGGCCCGCTGGGTCCACGCACCGCCAGGCGCCTCAGAAAAACAGACGAAGTCCAGATCATAAGGCTTGAGTGCCTCCCCGATTTCCTCCGGGGTTGCCTGCCGGCTGACCTGAACATTGTAGGCAGCCGCTCGAAACTGAATGGGAGCCTCGTGGGTCTTTTTCGTTGTCTCGGATTTACTCGGCCGGCACGAAAAAAGCAGGACAGAAACAAAGAGTAATACGCCCAATTTCATAATTGCATGCATTGAAGTTTCACTACAGTGGACTTTCGTATTGAAAATACAAGCTCGGCCCTCAATGCCACAGATTAGCAATGGTCGAGCACGTTCCACATAAACACGGTGAGGTCGTAAACCCGCGCCCTAGTTTGCTCACCTACCGCAGCAAGAATTGAACAATACCTCAGCGGCGAGTCTTTGTTCTGCAGACTATACGCGGCATTGCTTAACAACTTGGAATAGCAATAAGCGCAGCGATATATTCATCGCAAGACTCTCACATTGACTTTCCCACCCCCTCAATTCGGAGCGCCTACCGATCTCATTCAGGCGATTGCCCCCTGGGTCGTGATTCGAGAGCGTAGGACTATATTATATACAAGCCGAACTGCCAGATCACCGCGAAATGTTTCGCCATCTTCGCTGCCCTACGGCAACCTCTCGAGAGACCCCGCGAATCAAATCGGAGCAATCGGATTTGGTTCAGGTTGTATGGGTTCAAAATTGATTTTGAGGTATCAAGTTTGATTTTCCTTGGATTGGTTGGCCACCCGAAATTGAAAAAACGAAGGAAGATGATTCGGGTTGAGGCTCTGAAGCCGTTATTAAAGAGTGTGTTCCAGAGGTCGGAATTCTCAGATGGTAGGGGTACTTATCCTTAGGCAATCGTATTAAAGTTGAACTATCTCGGCTGACTAGGGATAGTTCGCCCTACCTTGAAAACGCGGTAGACTGCCTTTTTGCGAATCTCTTTGTCAGTTCATTTTTTCTGCTAACAAACATGAAGATGTTTCAATTGAACAAACCCACGATTTTTCTGCTAACCATTCTCTTTGCTTTGGGCTCAGTTGCCAATGGGCAGCAGACTGGGGATCAATGGCCTGCGACTTCAATGATCAAAGTGATGACCTACAATATCAAGTTCTCGAGCCCCACGTTCGAGCCGTCTTGGTCGGAGCGACGCGATTGGCAGGTGGATTTGATTCAAAAATACCGTCCTGATATTA
>CALDFV010000026.1 GCA_937942145.1 uncultured Opitutaceae bacterium | reverse complement strand
TCGCTAATCGCCGCGCGGCCCTCAACCACAGCCTGACTCTCCTTGCGGTACACCTCCTGCAGTGACGAGGTGCTGAGCTGCGCCATCTTATGTCGGTCTGCCGTAAGGTGTTTTTCTTGCTGCTGTTCCTTTTCGGGATTTGCTTCAGCCTAATCGCCGCCGATCCTAAACGTCCCAACATTATCATGATTCTCGCCGACGATTTGGGCCAAGGGGATTTGTCGTGCAACAATCCTGATTCCAAAATTCCGACGCCGCATCTGGACCAACTGGCCGCAGAAGGAATCAACTTTAGCGACGCCCATAGCCCGTCGGGAGTGTGCTCGCCGACTCGATACGCTCTATTGACGGGTCGCTATGCGTGGCGGTCGGCCTTAAAAAAAGGCGTTCTGAACGGGGCGTCTCCCCCACTTATCGAGCGAGGGCGGCTCACTTTTCCGAGTATGCTGAGATCTCGAGGCTACTCTACAGCGGCCATCGGGAAATGGCATCTCGGGCATGAGTGGCCTTTGAAGGAGTCTTCGGGAAAAGTGACGCCGGGAAATATTGATTGGGACCAACCCGCCAAGTACAGCGCCTTGGATGCGGGATTTACGTATCATTTCGGTCTCGCCAGGCCAGCATGGGCCTTTATGGAGAACGGGCATGTTATATCTGAGCCCACCGAGGCGTTCGATTTGAGCCACATACCAAGCGAAATCATTGGAGGAAATAATAACCGCGGATTCCGTCAGCCGGGATTTGAATTCGAGGATATGATTCCTGCATGGATCGAAAAAGCGAATGGCTTTATTGAACGTAACTCAGAATTGGATACGCCGTTTTTTGTGTACTTCGCTCCCATTTGTCCCCACCGGCCGATCAATCCCAATTCCGAATTCCATGGGAAGAGCGAGTGTGGTGTGTTTGGCGACTTTGTGGTCGAGCTCGATGACGCGGTGGGCCAGCTTCTTGCGACACTCGAGAAAGCCGGTCAGGCTGACAATACACTGGTGATCTTTTCCGCCGACAATGGGGCTGAGATCAACACCTATGGCCACATCGAGAAGTACGATCACTGGAGCTCAAATGGCCGCCGCGGCGCTAAGCGCGACTTGTATGAAGGGGGTCACCGTGTGCCCTTTATCGCCCGCTGGCCAGAACACATTCCGGCAGGTTCCCAATCGGAGGAAGTCATTTGCCTCACCGATATTTTCGCCACGGTAGCCGCGATCATTGATTTCAAAGTGCCTGAAATCGCCGCAGAAGACTCCTACAGCATTTTGCCCGCCCTCACGGGAGAGACTCTGAGAAGACCCATCCGCGAAGCGACGGTGCATCACAGCTCTCGGGGAAATTTCGCGATTCGCCAAGGGGATTGGGTGTACATCGACCATTCGACGGGAGCGGAAAACAAAGAATCGGACTATGCGCTGAAAACGCTTGGAGTACTAGACGACTCAGAGCCGGCGGAACTCTACAACTTGGTGGACGATCCCAACCAAACCACTAATGTGTATGGTCGCCATCCGGAAAAGGCTCTCGAATTGAAAAAGCGTCTCGATCGCTATCGTTCGAACTCGAGTAGTTTGCCTCATTCGAGACCTTAGCATCTAAAGATGAGGTTTGTTTAACTTCCAATCAGTTTCAAACCACCAATGCCAATATACAAAAATGGCCCGCAGAGAATCTGCGGACCATTGATATAGTTAAATTGGTGTTCGCTTAGAACGTGCCGCGCAATCCGATGAAGAACTGGCGACCAGTGCCGGCGTAGCGTCGGTTTCTTTCAGGGACACCGAAGTAATTGAATTCCTTCGCATTGTTGAGGTTGATGCCCTCGAATGTGAGTTGGAGGTCCTCGAATCCTGGAAGGGGAACTTGGGCGCTGATGTCGTATTGGCCAACCGCTTCGCGGGTGCGGAGATCAGGCTGAGTTCCGTTAAGTCCTGTGCTGGTCGTGAACGAGTCACGCCAGTTGTAAGAACCACGAATGGAAAATCGCTCGCTTTCGTAGTAAAGCACTAGATTGAACAGATTCGGAGACAGTCCTTGTATTGCAGTTACAACTTCAACATTGCCCGAACGAAGAATGACGTCGGATGAGTTGATTAAGGAGTAATTGCCATAGAAACCTAGACCTTCGATTATGTTGTCCAGCGGGTGCTGAATGACAAACTCAAGACCTTCAATTTCGCGTACCTCATCCGAGTTAACGGTTGTGGAATTCGTTATGAGAGTATCAGGAGTGAGATCGATAAAGATATTTGGATCAAGGTCATTGATGTTAATACCTGTATCACTGAATGGCACGGTCGTTGTCCGGTTTTCCAGGAATCCATTGATCTGCTTGCGGAAAAGGTTAATCGCGAGCAGTGAGTCCTCTTGATAGTACCACTCCGCCGTAAGGTCAATCTGATCGGAGAGGAATGGGTTGAGAAGAGGGTTGCGGCTATTAGCTGTGAAGTCCGAGCTGAAGCTGATGTCGGCTTGAAGCTGCCCAATGTCAGGGCGAGTCATCGCTTTTCCACCCGACATTCTCAAAACCCAATTATCGGCTACATCGTAAGCCACATTGAATGATGGAAGAACATTGGTATAGCCTCGCTCGACGAGAATTTCAGCTCCTGCTGGAGTCTTGTTTTCAGAAGTCTGATCGGTTCTGATAACTCTGATTCCAGCATTCACTCGAACATCGCGGCCTAAGAACTGGGCATTGGAATTGGCCTCTCCATAGAATCCGAGGTTGGACTCCTCAACGCGCGGTGTATCGTTCGGACCTGCGACAGCAGACTCAAGAACAGCTTTGTTGCCTCCGGTAAAGAAGGCGTCGTGCGCGGCGAAGTCTGCAATCAAGTGATTGGTTACGGATCCTTCAGGAGAATTGATTATGCTACCAAAGTCGGGCGCGATATCTGCAAGCTGCTTCAGGCCTTGGGCCGCAGTTATCACACGTCCTCCAGAGAATTCATCCCATAGAGAGGTATTGCTTGCATTATTGAATGATCGGTCGCGGTCAAGTTCAGTGCGTTCAAATTCGTCGAACGCTAGTCCAAACCTGAAGTTGTTGTCGGGAGTGCCGTAAGTCGCGTCAACATGGAAGGACATATTCTCTTCCTCTTCGATATCAATAGCGTTTCTTACCAGGGAGATCGTGGAAACATCGGTTCCGGATCCATCGGTAGTGTAATTACCACTACTATCGATATTTACTACTGCATTATTGTAGTTGTTTGGATCAAGAACATCCACATTGGAAGTGACGGTTGGAATAATGCCTACGGTGTAGTCAAAAGTGACTTCGGAGTCCTTGATCTCATAGAGATAAGTCTGCTGGTCCCGGCGGAACTTCGAATTATTTAGGGCAAGAGACGTGTCAATTTTTAGGTAGTCACTTGCCTGCCATTCAGCACTGGCAGAGAACTGGTCGAATTTATCATTGAACCCGATCTCACGACTTTCAGAACGACGGTCTGCATTGCGAAGCGTTCCACGTAGCAGTGTATCGTTGGGAGATACCTCCACGAAATTGACGGGTACTAAGTCAGATTGATTACGGAGTTCTACGTCAAGTTCGTGGCGTTCCTGGAACTCGTCCAATTCACTTGAGAAGTAGTCGAAGTTGAAGAGCCAGTCGTCATTGGGGCGGAATTGAGAGGCGACAACGTAACCAATACGATCGCGGTAGCCATCTTGAAGGTCATTTCGCTGCAAGCGAGGGAGACGGACTCTTTCCAATGATCCTGGAGCTTCGAGATCGACAGTAGGGTCTGCTCGAACCTGTCCAATTGAGCGACGTTCGCCTTGCGATACCCAATCGTCAAAAAGGGCACTGGGAAGTCCCGATTCATTGACGGGTACGCCATCTCCATCTTGGTCGAAATTATACCCGCGAATTACGCCGCCGAATCCGGCGGCACCCCAGTCGAGTGTCTCTTGAGCATCGACGCGGAGAGTTCGCTCTGAATAAGCGGTTCCTGCCAGAAATCCCCATTTCCCGTCGTCGAAAGTTTGGGAATACAAGAAGTGACCACGAGGATCGATCTCCTCTGCAAGTGAGTTATAGCCCAACTGTACAGAAGCTGAAATCGTTCTTCCTTCACCAGGGAAGTCAAACGGGCGTGCGTTGCGCAAGTTGATAGTGCCTGATATGCCGCCTTCTACATGGGAAGCCTTAGCGGTCTTGTCTACGGTGATCCGTGTGAAGAGTTCGGAAGGGAAAACGTCGAAGTCGACTGAGCGTCCCGAGTCAGCGGTAGAGAGCGGAACTCCATTCAGTAGTACACGGACAAAATTCGATCCCAAGCCACGCAGCTGGATTCGGTTACCTTCGCCGTTGTCTCTCTGAATCGCGATGCCAGGGATACGTTGCAATGCTTCCGCAAGGTTTAGATCTGGAAACTTTCCCAAATCTTCTGCGAAGATCGTTTCTTGAAGGTTGGTGGCTTCTCTTCGCGTCTCTAGCGACGCAACCAGAGATTCGCTGTAGCTTGCGACTACTTCGAGCTTCTCTAGTTCGATGACATCACCGTTTGGTGACTGTCCGAAAGTCGCTGCTGCCCCGGTTGTGAGGACAATAGCGATTGCCGCAAGAATGCGGTTATTCTTAGTGTTCATAGTATTTTATGGGTTGTACGTTAACGTGGACTCCGAAAGTTAGAGTGGTGATAAAAGTTGAGACGCGCTCAGATTGGAAACCGGTCGTAGAATAGCAAACTCGAGGGTAGAGGGAGTTGCAGGGTAAGTGTGTACTCATGGCAGACCTAACACGTGTTGGGTACTCCGTAAACAGCGAAACAGTGGGATTTTAGGGGTTGAAAATAGTAATTTATAGCAAGTATTTGGCAATTTGTGGTTACCGTAGGTTAGAACAAGTAAATGAGAATGCAAGGGTTTTTTGCAACAATTTGTCGATATTATACAATGAAAGCTATTGAAGATACTGGTAAAAGAGAGCTTGTCTAAGTTTTTATGATATAAATTCGTTCTTTCATTAAACATTAAGGAGCGGCAGTTTTGGTCATCTGTAAAAAGGGGGATGACGAGTTAGACAAATGGGAAAAACTTATACCAAAATCGAGGAGAGCATCGCTAGCTGGTTATCCCAGCAAAAGATGTTTTTCGTATCTACAGCTCCCCTGTCGCAGGATGGATTGGTCAATTGCTCTCCCAAGGGAATGGATACGTTTCGAATGCTCGGTGATCGAAAGGTTGGGTACTTGGATATGACCGGAAGCGGGGTGGAGACGATTGCCCATTTGAAAGAAAATGGGAGAATCTTTATCATGTTATGCGCGTTTGAAGGCGCTCCCCAGATTATTCGATTTCATGGGAAAGTAGCAGTCTGCGAGAAAGGGGGTTCTGAATACCGTGATAGGATTGCTGCTTTTGAAGAATATCCAGGCACCCGTTCGATTATAGAAATTGAGATCGATCGTATCAGCGACTCCTGTGGATTTACAGTGCCACTGTACGAGTTCAAAGAAGATAGGGGTACCTTGCTGAAATGGGCTAGTGCGAAAGGATCAGATGGAGTGTCTGAATATCAGCAAGATAAGAATCTCAAGAGTTTAGACGGATTACCGGGATTGGAGTCGAAGGTCTAGGAACCATCAAACCTTGCCAAGGTCTTTTCTCATTTACGACCTACGAGAAATGAGAAAACAGTACAAAGAGAAGCGAGCGTCTTGCGCGCTGTGTAAACCTCACAAGCGAAAGTGGTCGAACCGTTGGAAGATCAGGGACTTGGATTTTATCGAGCGGAGCGAGAAAGAAATTAGAGCGGTTCGGGAAACTCGTTCAAGTTCAGCCAATGAAAACTGAATGAGAATCCTGCTGTTGGTATTCATTACGTTTTTTTCGTGCAAACTTTCTGGAAATGAAATCGTCTATTCCAATAATTTGGAGGAGCACTATCCAGTTGAAGGGAAGGCGTTTGATTTAGGGAGTTATGAGCGGGAAACTCCACAGGTGGTTTGGAACGATAGTCAGACACGATCGGCAACCGTTATTCGAACGAGAGGAGATACCTATCCTTACGAAAGGCAAAAGGGGTTTATTACGATTGAAGGAGATGGGCTGGAGAAGCCTCGGGTCTTGTCAGTTTCGCATTTCCGTACAATCGACGTCACATTGGTAACGGAAAAATTGATACTCATACGAATCGGCGTGGGTCGGGTTGCCGGAGTCGGAGCGATTTACGATGTCATGGAAGAGGCGTGGGTATACGGGGAATCGCTGCAGTATATTGAGGATGGAGGATTATGAAGGTAGCGGGCGATCGTTGTTGAGTGACCACACCGCCTTGCGGCTTGGCTACATCGCAGAGGGTGTACGTTTCGCCTTCGCTTACGCCAGATCCAAACCGGTCATCGTCCCCGTCGCGGAGGCAAAACGATTAGTCTCAATACCCATTGATTGGAGCATGCTGACGAACAGATTGGGCAGTGGGTAGTTGTTTTTCCGGTCGAAGGCGAGGTGTTTTCCGTGACGTAGTCCGCCACCCGCTACGAGTATGGGCATGTTATCGGTGGTGTGTTTGCTGGCGTCGCCGAAATTGCTGCCGTAAAGCACGATCGAATTGTCCAAGAGGTTAGAGTCATTTTCGCTGGAGGTCTTTAGGTCGTCGAGAAGTCCACCCACTAAGCGCATGTGGGTCCGGTCGATGGCGTCGAGTTGAGCGAGTTTCTTCTTGTTCCTTCCATGATGGGAGAGGCTATGGTAGCGATCTGAAATGTTGGCTCCTTCCACTTCGATGGTGGGTGAGTTATTGCTATCGAGCAGCAGCGTGATGCTGCGAGTTGAATCAGTTTCGAAGGCGAGGCGGGCCATCTGATACATGAGACGGGTCTTCTCCATGTATTGCTCTGGACCTGACGGGTCTTCGGGCATCTCTTGCGATGGAATCGGTTTAGGGAGGCGTTCCCATTTGCGCGCTAGAGACATGCGGTTTTCCACTTCCCGCACTGCTGTAGTGTACTGATCCATACGATCACGATCGTTAGCGCCCAGTCGTCGATTCAGCGACTTGGACTGATCCGCGATGGTGTCCATGATGCTCTCGCCGAGTTTGAGCTTTCGAATCTGATTTTCAATTTCGTCCTTGGAACCTTGGAGAAAGAGCTGCTTATAAACGTTGGATGCTTTATTTTCGCAAGGAATGAGCACGCCGGCGTCAGTCCAAGAGAGGCTCCGTTTTCCTTCCTGAGCATTGACTCCTAGAGTCAGCGAAGAGAAACGGGTTAGGTGACCGATTTCCCGGGCGATATATTGGTCGAGCGAAATCGTGTTGCGAAATCCACCTCCGCCTGGGTGTGGCGCAGCCGTCAAAAATGAAATGTCGGAAGAGTGGGATCCATCGACACCCGGATGAGAGACGCCGCTAAGCACTGTAAATTTAGAGCGGTGGGAAGCGATTTCCAATAGGTAAGGAGAAAGTGAGTAGTCTGACCCCCCTTGGTCGGGGAAAAAGCTGCCGGGTAATACGCCCAGATTATTGCAAATAGCGAGCATGCGTCGTGGCGACTTCTCGACAAGGGTTGCTCCCATTAGGCGTTGCGTGAAGGGAGGCATCATAGCTTCCAGGAATGGTAGCGCCATGGCTACCCCGGCTCCCCGAAGGAATTTGCGGCGATTGATCCGGTTGGAAGTCTTTAGGATGTGCATTGGGCTTAGGGGTCTAAACGTTGTTTAAAGTGCTACTTTATTTTGAAGATGCCACTCTTAATCACCTCATGAACGAGATTGCGGGTCCCGTAGGCGCTGTTGTTAGCGGTATCGAGAATGGTTTCTATCGCAATCCTGTCACTAAAGGAGACGGGTGCTCCGGTGGCGTAGACGATCAGCTGTTTGACGAAATTCCGGGCCACGACGCGCTCGTCTTTGAGGAGAATCGACTTCATTTCGTCAATGTTTGCAAAAGCGCTGCCATCCGAAAATTCACCTGAGGGATCGACGGGTTCCGCCTCGCGGAACGTGAACGCATGACCATTCTTTCCGAAACCTTCAACGGGGTCACCGATATCGCCGACCGCTCGGTAGCGTTCGCGGTAGCCACCGGCTACGTCGAAGCTTTCCAACGCGAAGCCGGCGGGATCAATCTTTACATGGCAGGCGTTGCAGGACTCCGATTCCCGGTGAAGGTCGAGCTGTTCGCGTATGGTCGTGGCCCCGCGCGTGTCGGGTTCAACCGCTTCAACTCCAGAGGGTGGCGGCGGAATGTGTAGGCCCATTATGCGCTCCATTACCCAAGCCCCACGAACCACTGGAGAAGTGGTGGTACCGTTCGCGGTGACGCGAAGGATGCTTGCCTGTGTGAGCAGACCTCCGCGAGGAGATTCTTCCGGCAGGTCTACGCGGCGAAGCTGCACGCCTTCAAACGGTTCGAGACCGTAGTGACGAGCGAGGCGTTCATTTACGAATGTGAAGTTGGAATCGATCAGGTTCCGAATGGGCAGGTTGAGATCCAGTAGCTCCCGGAAAAAGAGACGCGTTTCGAGAAGGGATGCTTCGGTCAACTGATCATCGAGATAATAATCTGGATACAGTTCCGCGTCGGGTGTGTTGGCGTTTATATGACGCAAATCGAGCCAGTAGTCTAGAAAGGCATTTATGAATCGCTCGGACTTGGGGTCTTCCAGCATACGATCAGTCTGCTTGCTAAGGGCGGATGGGTTTCGCAGGTTTCGGTCATTGAGGAGGTCCTCGTCAGGTGGGCTATTCCAGAGGAAATAGGAAAGTCGATTGGCGATCTCGAAGTTGTCGAGGCGCCCGGGTTTAGATTCGAAGTAGAGAAACTCGGGGGAGCATAGAGTAGAGGCACAGGCGGAGATCACAGCGTCCGTAAAGGGGGTTTCCAGTTCAGTGGCGCGTTTGAAAATGCCAAAGTAGGGAGCCGCATCGGCTTTGCGGATTTTGGGATTGCCCGATGACTGCCTCATGAAGCGCAGGATCAGACGTTGGGCATCCTTCTCCGGATTTTCGGAAATCGCCGTAACGCTTTTATCTTCTGATAACTCAAAAGGGAGATCTTCGAAAATTGCGGTATAGCTCGCAGGAGGCCACGTATCGCTGAGCGGTCCTTCCACTTCGAGCCAGTTTAAGGCGAATCCGGGCACGCCTTCTTTGGTTGCGTTGGGATTGCCCTTCCATCCGGGGCGAGTGCGGACGAGTCTCCCCGCGTCTGGCCGAATTGCCTCGCCTTTCTTCAAGGTCACGACCCGTTCAACGACCTGCGGCTCGGGATAAGAGTCAAAGGTCGTTAGCCATCGACTGTCTTGGCTCGGCGAAAGGGCGTAGATGGTGATCGGCTCGCTTCGTTTTCCTGCGAGGGCGACATTTCGATCCGGTCGCCACCACGCTGGATCGCCGCCGGTTAAGCCTTGGTCATCTCCGCCGCGTCGGCCATTGGGCCCGGCCATGAAGGTGTAGGTCTTCATGCGAAGGCGGTATTCACCGTCGATGGGGATGTTCACGCTGTTGAAATCGTACTTTGTCGTTGCGGTATAAGTGCCGGAGACAAATCCGAACGCTTCGAGCTCCCTTAGGGCGGGATTCGACTCGCCTACAGTCGCAGGCTCGTTGCCGCGGATGACCTCGGTCTGTGGCGTGAGGCCCAAGAGCGGAATGGCCGCCCGAGTCGGTGCGGTTTGGGCGTTCTTCCGGTATTTCAGGTAGTTGAGCATCCGGTCCTCTTCGCGTGCGTAATGCTTGGTCGTTATGGATGGGAAAGCGGCCCGGTCGACGGCGGCCCGGATGGCGAACTCAGCCGTTTCCAGGTATTTGGCCATTTGAACGTGGGATACGTCGAGGCGGTCGCCGATCTTGTTGAACAAATGCTCGGTCCCGTCCTCAGGAAGGCGATCGGCAACCTGGAGCCAAGGGGCGTTCAGAATGTGCTTGAGCGCGTTTTCGTATTCCAACCGATTGAGTCGACGAACTTTGGAGCGACCGTTTTTAGCGATACTCTGGCGGTCGGCTTCGAGCATCGGCTCCCCAATCGCGGTAAGGAAACCAGCGAGTGCGGACGATTCAGGTCTCCGCTTTTTCTTGGGGGGCATTTCCCCATTTTGCACGCGGTCGTGAATGAGAACCCAATGGCTCATTACTTTTGGGTCGGAGAGGTCGAAGCTCATTTCCTCGAGGTTGAGATCGCCTTTCTGTTCCGAGGAATCGTGGCAATCGAGACAGTGGTTTTCCAGGAAATCGAATACGCGCGGAGGAATGTCCATCCCGGAGGCCATCCAAGAGAATGAAAGGAGTAGAAGGGTGAGGTTGCCTGGAATTTTCAATCGCATACCAAAAAAAGGCTCTCTATCGTGAGGGATTATTCGCAGAAAAACCGTTCCTTGGTTAGCAACGGTAGTCTATATAGAGTATTTCCTGATTCTTAGAAAAATCGGACCCCAGGAGTTCGAATTGATTAGCGATCATCGAACAGGGCTATTCCCCTATACAATAGAGCGCTTCGGAACGACGTTCGTCTTCGATGTGGGCGACTCTCAAGTAGAGACGGTCCTTGCTGATGGCGAGCGAGGACCAGGATTCGTCACCCAATTGATTCTCGGCTAGAAGTTCGAACTTCTCTGGATTCGCTTTGAATACAATCGTCTTTCCCTGCTCACTCGGGACGAAAAGATTGCCGTTTACCAATGTGGGAGACGCGCTGAAGTCGCCTCCCACCTTTTCTCGCCACATGAGATCTCCGGTTGACGCATTCCAGCAGTGAGCGAGACCCTTGTCAGTCATGGCATAGAGATAGCCATCGACGACAATCATGGACGGCGCATAGACTCGTATGGGACTTTTCCATACGATGGTATTGGATCCGTCTGCGGTGATGCAGCTGGTTTCGTTCTTTGGGAACCCACCGCTAGCAAATACGTGTTTCCCATCGGTGACCACGCTGCCAACAGTTTCTCGAGTCGTGGCCGGAAGGGACCAGATTTCCTGGCCGGTCGCAGGGTCATAACTCGCCATCAAGTCGCAACCGGGCAATACCAACTGGTCTTTTCCGTCCAGATGAAAAATCACGGGTGACGCGTAGTTTGGGATGGCGGGACGTTCCATGTTCCAGGCGAGTTCACCCGTTCGTCGATCAAACGCCGTCAAATTGCCTCCCTCTTTGTGGTCGGACCCCACAATCACCAGACCCTTGTAAATGGCGGGCGATGTGGAGTAGCCCCAATGGGAAACGAAGTCACTCGCCTTCTTCTGCCATTGGATCTCGCCTTTCAAATTGAGCGAAGTGAGCCAAATATGGCTGTCATGCATAAATGTGGCAAATACGCTTTTTCCGTCACTGGCGACCGTGGAAGAGGCTTGAGTATTACGATCGTGAATACGTCCTTCCCATCCCCCTTGGTGAATCTGCGTGGACCAGCGGGTCTGGCCGGTTGCCTTGTCTAGGCAAATGATATGCTGTGTTTGCGAGTCCTCATCAGCTGTGGCGATGAAGATTCTCTCGCCGACGACGACGGGGGAGGCGTGGCCCCGTCCGGGAATTTCTGCTCTCCAGACGATATTTTGATTCTCACTCCAAGTATTTGGGACCTCTTGGGCATTTGAGTGGCCATTTCGGTTCGTTCCTCGCCACCAGGGCCAATCGTCCTTGCCGACCTTGATGCCTTCGATGCCGGGTGTGTTCGCCGCCGAAATGGATAGGGAACCAATCCCTAGTGAAAGTGAAAAAAGTATTCCGAGAATTTGGGCGTTTCGACTCATAGTTGGTTCGGGGCGATCGTAGGTCCTCCCTACAGGAAATTCCATTCGTTTAGTTTTTGCTAGAGTTGGCAAGAGTGCAATTTAATAGTGGACGCGTCGCGGTAGGGTCGACGTATTTTGGCAGTTTTTTGAGGGCCGATGGGGACCGAGTGGATAGCGATAAGTTGAGACTTTTTCATTGGATTGTTTCTCTCGCGTTATTTGCGCCTTGCCCGAGAAATAAAAACCGATATCTGATTTCTTTAGGCTTAAATTTAAATTGAGTCGGAGAATCCGTTAACCCTATTCATCAATGAAATCGCCCCTAAGACTCTTTTGTCTTTTGCTTACCTCAGCGGCCATTCTTCTACCCTCCGCAGTATCGAAAACCGTAGACCTAACCTCTGTAGACGAACTGAAGCCTCATAATGCAGCCATTGAGGTGGTTAAGTATAAGGGGCAGAACGCGCTTAAAGCTAGGATAACGGACGAAGCGCAGAAGAAAATCGCAGAGGCTCGCCAGCGACAAGCTGCCAGTGGACGTACCGGTCCCGCAGCGGGCGATGCGGATCGCATCAGTCATCTCATTGTGGTGGACGAAGATTTTCAGAATGGAACGATCGAACTCGAAGTCGCGGGTGAGCCCGCTCCCGGATCTTCAGGAGGCGCCCGTGGGTTTGTCGGAGTGGCCTTCCGTTTACAGCCGGACATGAAAACCTATGACTGTTTCTACCTTCGTCCGACTAATGGGCGGGCTGAGGACCAGGAACGCCGCAACCATTCCGCCCAGTACATTTCTCACCCGGAGCATCCGTGGTACAAATTGCGTCAGGAAACGCCCAGCAAATACGAAACCTACGTCGATCTCCAGCCCGCGACCTGGACCGAAATTAAGATCGTGGTCGAGGGGGATAAAGCCCGACTCTACGTTCATGGAAATGAGCAGCCCTCATTGATAGTCAGTGATGTCAAATCAGGCGTTGACGGCAGGGGAGCGGTTGCGCTCTGGTTTGAAGGCTCGACAGTAGCTCACTATGCTAACTTGAAAATATTAAAGTAGCGACTATCCACCACCTTTCACTCACAGTACATGATCTTTAACCGAACTTGCTTATGAAATCTCCATTCTTTCTCCTTATTTCAGCATTAGTGCTTTACTCTCAGTCTTTTGCTCAAAGCCGAATCGGAACGGGGGGTAGTAAAGAGCTTTACACTCAATACTGCGCCCAGTGTCACGGACAGAATGGCGAAGGAGGGCAAGGAAGTTCCTTGATCGACGACGTTTGGAAGTGGGGCGGGTCGGACGACGAAATCGCCAAGGTGATTCGCGAAGGGCTTCCCGAACTGGGTATGGTCCCCTGGAAAGGTGTGCTTTCAGAGGAGCAGATCCGCAGTCTCATTATTTTTATGCGTGAGCAGAAGTACTTGGCGGAGACGACAGACCTCCTGAAAAAGGTTATGCCGAAGGACGGGATTTTCACCACGCAATATCACAAATTCAAGTTGGAAAAGGTTCTCGAGCTTGACGACATTCTTTGGTCGATCGCCTTCCTGCCGGATGAATCGATGTTGCTGACCCAGCGCAATGGCGTACTCTGGAAAGTCAAGAATGGCGTTAAGCGCGAAATCAAGGGCACACCGGAGGTGTTGGCCGTGGGGCAAGGCGGGCTTCTGGAAGTGGCGCCACACCCTGACTACAAGAGCAATGGCTGGATTTATCTGTCCTATAGTGAGGACGCGGGAGTCAAGGTGGATGGGAAAACCGCATCCATGACTGCGGTCGTGCGAGGCCGTATCAAGAACAACAAATGGGTGGACCAAGAGGACATCTTCAAAGCGCCGCCAAAATTTCATACGACCAAAGGTGGCCATTACGGGTCTCGCTTTGTATTCAAGGATGGATACCTGTTCTTCGGAATCGGAGACCGTCAGGAAGGCGACCCGGCTCAGGATATTACCGTTCCTCATGGCAAGATTCATCGGATACACGACGATGGCCGTGTTCCGAGAGACAATCCTTTCTTCAGTACGGCGGGAGCGTACAAATCGATCTGGACGTACGGAAATCGTAACCCACAAGGTTTGGATATGCATCCACTTACGGGTGACATTTGGGAAACCGAGCATGGACCGCGGGGGGGCGATGAGATTAACTTGATTCGTCCGAGCATCAACTATGGTTGGCCCGTTATCACCTATGGCATGAACTATGACGGTACGCCATGGACAGACAAGACCCAGATGGAAGGCATGGAGCAACCGGTCTATTACTGGCTGCCGTCGATCGCCACTGCTGGGATCGACTTTTATGAAGGTGACGCATTTCCCGGCTGGAAATACAATTTGCTAGCAACGGGCATGTCGGCAGAGGAAGTACAGCGCATCGTTATTCAGGATAAGAAAGTCGTGCACGTCGAGACGATCCTCAAGAAGCAAGGGCGCGTTCGTGATGTAGCAACGGGTCCTGATGGACTGATCTATGTCGCTCTGAATACGAGGAGTCCAAATAGTGGTGCCTTGCACCGCTTGGTTCCGGTTAGCGATAAGTGAGGTATCTCCTCCGACTGTTTTTAATTAGATCGGAGAGATCTGTGTTCCAGATCGATTGGGCTCAATCCATATTTGGATTGGGACGGGGAAACTGGGCATCTGTATCCTCCCGCCAGGCTTCCAGGTCATTCATTAGCTCCAGTACTTTTTCAGGCATGCGATTGGAAAGATCGAATTGCTCACCTATGTGTTGACGAAGATTGAATGATTCTGTCTTCGGTCAGAGAACAAACCGCCCGGATAAAGTCCTGACTTTGGGGATACAACCTTCAGGATCCAATTGTTGCGCTAACTACCATTCCTGAGCGAAGAAAATGTCTACGTTCCATATGGAGGATAGTGGAGAAGGGAGTGGATGCCGCAAGTCAGAGACGGACTGGTACTTCGCAACTCGTTGCTTGGGCGCTCTCGTGGGAGTTGGCGTCGCGATCCCTGCCGTCTGGAAATCGAGGCCTAAAGATGATCCTGCGGTAAACTCCCTGGCATGAGCGTCAAAGCCAAGGCTGCCGAAGCTCAGCTCGCTCTGTTTTACGAAAACTAGGTGACGAATTGCGGGAGTAGACCAGTCAGCCCAATAAAAAGGCGGATTTTTTCGCATTCTTACGGTTTGGATGAGCGTTGAAGGATCGAATGTTAGTTGTCACCCCTTTCTCTAAACTGCTTGCGCTTCGGTAGCGTTCCGAACTTTAATCAACCTTTGCTGTCCTTGGGGCAGATCTCTTTATTCGATAACCAAATAAACTGACTAATGAAAAAAATCGTAATGATCCTACTAGGCGCCGCATTTGTTGCGTTTGGCGCTCTCTCAGCAACTGCTGCTCACCACAAGAACCCGGCGACACCCCATTCGGTGATCCATGTCGTTACTGTATCTTGGAAAGCAGATGCGACCGATGACCAAATTAAGGCGGCTCTTGACGGTGTTAAGACCATCGCTAAAGAGTACGAGGGTTGTACCCGAGTCTGGATCCGCTCCATTAAGGTGCAAGGAGACAAGTCCCACGCGTTCGTGATGGAATTTGCATCCGAGCAAGCGCTGAAGGATTATGCTGGCAGTGCCGCCCAAAAGAAGTGGTACGAGCTCTACCTCCCAATCAGAGGAGGCAGCACCACGTTTGATATCACGAACTAGTAGCAGAGGCTAAGTCGCCAATTCCAAAAACCTTCAGGTCGCGGTTGAGATTAGGTTCTCTCCCGCGATTTTTTGTGCCAAGGTATGTTCATCCTCAAGACGCGTGGCGTCATTGTGGACCTTTTTGTGTTCGGTCGAGCGGATGGTTTCTCGGAGATCACTCGCAAACGTTGAAATTCTTGCCGCACTGCCTTGCGCTATTTTGCATTGCCGGAGGTGTCTAATGTCTAACATGATACAATCATGAAGCGTCTCCTGTTTCTCTCGATTCTCGCAGTTACCGTTTGCCATGCCAAACCCAATTTTGTTTTCATAATAGCCGATGACCTAACCTATCGGGACATTGGTTGCTATGGAGGCCAGGCTCACACGCCCCACATCGACCACCTGGCTACGGAAGGAATGAAGTTTGAGCGGTGTTTTCAGGCCGCCTCGATGTGTTCACCCACGCGTCACAATATCTACACGGGACTGTATCCCTTTAATTCGGGCGCGTATCCGAATCACACATTCGCTAATCTGGGCACGAAGAGCGTGGTTCATTACCTCGGTGATCTCGGCTACCGTGTGGCTCTTTCAGGAAAGACTCATATCGCTCCTAAGGAGGTGTTCCCTTTTGAGTACAGTGGGGTGAAAAACAATCCGGACATGGACGCCATCGATAAACTCATGTCGGAGTCTCGTGGCAGCGATGAGCCTTTCTGTCTATTTGCGACCTCGAATGAACCGCATTCGCCCTGGAACAAGGGAGACGCTTCGCTCTATCCGCCAGACAAGGTAATTCTTCCGCCCTATATTGTGGATACGCCACGCATGCGGGAGGATTTTAGCAACTATCTCGCTGAGATAACCTACTACGATTCTCAAGTCGGAGAAATATTAAACCTGCTGGACAAGCATGGTCTTCGCGAAAATACGCTTGTCATGGTCGTTTCGGAGCAGGGGAACGCCTTCCCTTTTGCCAAGTGGACGTGCTACGGGAGCGGCCTGCAATCCGCGATGATTGTTCGCTGGCCGGGGATGGTCTCACCGGGAACAACGACCGATGCGTTGGTGGAGTATACCGATGTGCTGCCCACGTTTATTGAAGCAGCTGGCGGTAAACCAGCGAAGTTACTGGATGGGAAGAGCATGATTTCCTTGCTGAGGGGAAAAACCAATCGCCATAAGGACTACGTTTACGGAGAGGTGACAACGAGAGGCATCATCAATGGCACGGATTCGTATCCCATCCGTACGGTTCGTGACGACCGATTTCGGCTGGTATGGAATTTGAATCCAGATGCTAAATACACAAATGCTCTCACGAGATCGCCCGCGTTTCAGTCGATGGTCGAAAAAGCTAAATCGGGAGACAGCCATGCCCAGGAGTTTGTGCGTCGTTACCAACATCGCCCGGAACTGGAATTGTTTGATTGCCAAATGGATCCGCTCGAGATGAACAATCTTGCGGAAAATCCGGAATACAGGGGGACGATCCGGAAGCTTAAAGGTAAGCTCCAGCAGTGGATGGATTCCCAAGGCGATAAGGGGATCCAAACCGAACTCGACGCGATCTACCGTCACCGCAATGCGATTGGGAAGACCAAAGAAGAAGTCGACGCCGCATCGGCGAAGAAGAATGGAAAATGAATTTCAACAGTGTTTCCTTATCTGGAAAAAGATTTTTCTCATCTGTAGGAGCCCCGATTCGTCGGGGCGATCCTGTCCCAGAACATCGCGGTGTACAACCGCTCCCACGATTCAAGTCCTCGAGACGTGTAGCGTCATTTTGCGTAAGCGACTGTTCAAACGCGTCGCTACCGATTCGATAGTTCTCCAATTGCCTGATCAAACAGGCTGACTGCCCGATCTCGTTGGGAATCGTTTTTGTAGGCTCCCTTTTCACGGTAGTAGTCACGACGCTCGCGAAGTTGGTCGATGAAGAAGGCATGATCTTCACCAGATCTAATAGGCTTTCCGTCAATGATCACTCGAATGGCGTTCGTGTGGGCCATGGCATCGATCTTCTGGGCGGGAATATGGGTTCCTTTTCCCCAAGCGGCGATCCAGCTGCTATTGTCCAGGGCAACCTCTTCCTCGATCACCCATTTGTGGATACCTCTTTCTACCCCCTGCGTTATATTGGCTTCCCATGGGGACCCATTGAGGACCAGCCCGAAGTCTTTCAGAGGACGAGGAGATGAGATCTGAGCTTTTACGGATACCGTGCCCGATTTCGACATTCGGAGCGTTTCTCCCATGACCTTGCCATCGATGGTCAGGTCAATGATCGGTCCTCCCGTAATGAATACACGCCCATTTCGAATCGAATCCTTAAAGGAATTGAAATCCACACGGCCGTTGCTGTGTACGTAGGTGCGGATTGATCCCAGGAAGGGTTGCCAGGCATCCCGAAAAGGGGAGTTGGGCAGATCGGTTCCCGCCATAGGAGGAAAAAAGTACCCGCAGTTCATTAGCCGGTACCAGGTGTCCGGTCGATAAATGAAGCCATTGCTGATTTCCCAGAAGTCGACTCTACCGAGAATGGCGTCGGCTATTGCGGTCGCATGACTTCCAAGAGAACCTCCATGAGCGACCCCGACAAATCCGCTTCGTTCTCTCGCCTCCGAAAGCACATCGTGGAGAGGGGGGAAGTTCTCGACGATCGCTGGCCAGCCCATCCCACCGGTGGAGTAGGGTTCAATTGGTTGATTGAGCCCGAGCAAATTGATATGTCCCTGAACGGAGTCTCGATATTCCTGTCCAGGGATGATGGATTGGGTGTCAGTGATTGCTCGACCGTCCTTCCCGAAAGCGTATTGCCGAGACCAAATCCCCGGAGTCATGCCTCCTTTTAGCACCATGAAGTGACCCGAATTGAGTCCATCCGCTTCTAACATGGATAGCCAGAGTCGATCATCTTCGGGGTCTAGTCGGTCGAAGTGAAGGTGCTCGTCGATGGCAATCCATCCGTTTTCCTTCAAATGGGACCAGCGCTCGAGTTTCAGTTCCAGGAGGGGGGGGTCGTCGGAAAGGAATGTGCCTACGGTTTTAGGTGAGTATTCGAAACCGTGGGTTGCTGTGACGGAAACGGACTTTGCGTCACCGGAAACGCCCACTTCTAAAATTCCAGATTTGAGAGCGTAAACGGCCGTGAAGGAATGTTGGCTTCTCTTGTGGATGGAAGTAAAGCGTATCCCGTGCTCGTTGACGTATTCAGGCACATAGTCGACACCGTCCAATTGAAAACTGACGCGAGCAGACAACGGGTTTCCGGTTGAGCTATCGATGACCCTGATTTTCAGTGGAAGACCTTCATAGTCGGAGGTAGAGTCGAAGTTGTGCGTAACGGGAAGATGCTCATGCCCTTCAAGGATGAAGAGGATTGAGATAAGAGACCCGATGAAAACTGGGAACTTAATATACTTGAATAACAAATACATGGGGCAGTAATGACAGTGCAGCTGAGCTTGATTGATGTCAACGATTGGGTGCTTCTCTTCGCTGCGGATGGTTTCTCTGAAGCGATATATTCCACGATTTATTTGAGATCTAGCCTTGCCGGCGGTGACCAGATTAATCGAAGATCCATGTGTTGAGCTCACTTTCGATTCCTTCGACCGGAACTCCTTTGCCCAAGTCTAGTTCGTCCGATCCTTTGTAGATAGCTGAAATAAAGTTGATTCGTTCTTTAACGAGCTTCCAGTCAATCACCTAACGGAAGATCAGGAATCGTATTGATGGCTTGTTCTGTGACTGGCATGGTGTGATTGTGGCAGATTGACTCTGGAAGTCGATTTTGGGTTTCTCACCAATTCCAACGTCAAACATATGAATGGCTAGAACACTAAACTGAGTGATGCTTGTCCGGCATCAGCATAATTCCTGTGTCGCAAGCGATTCCAGTTCGGATAAATCGCGGTTTAAAACCGCTCCTACGGAGGTCGTGGTTATAATTGCGGCATACTACCACAGGTGAACGTGTCCGGCCGGACAGCTGACGCAGTGTTCGGCCTGAGGAATGGGCACGCCGATTCCTGGGTTTCCGTTTTGCCAGAAAAATGGTGGCTGATCCGAATTGGCGGTGCCGTGCTCGATGAGCGTTGTCGCATCCAGCAGTACACCATTTGCCATTGTGTACTGGATACGTTCACTATGACGTATATCCTGGGTCGGGTCGTAGCCTTTCTCGATTACGATGAGATCGGCGAGTTTTCCTTCTTCCAGCGAACCGATATCGCCATCGAGACCGAGGTACTTCGCTCCGTGGAGAGTGCCGCAGGTGAGGGCTTCTTCGGGAGTCATGCCTCCCTGAACGAAGCTCCAGATTTCCCAATGGGTGCAGATCCCATTCAATTGTCCATGACCTCCGGCTTGGACGAGGCCTCCTTGGTCGAAACTTGCTTTAGCGATCGTCGCCACGTTCTTGTGATTATAGTCGTCTTCATGGGCGGTCACCCGTCGTCGGGATCGAGGCTGGAGAACGTGAGGAGGAATGAACGCTTTGAGGCGAGGGTGGGTCCACAAGTCGTCGTGAGCGTACCAGTAGTTTTCGCCCCAGAGGCCGCCGTAGGCCACGGAGAGAGTAGGGGTGTAGCCGACACCGGTGCCGCGCCAAAGGTCGAGCACGTCGTCATAGATGTATTGGACCGGCATGGTGTGTTCAATGCCGGTGTGGCCGTCAACGATCATGGTGAGATTGTGCATGAAAGTCGAACCCCCTTCAGGGACGACCATCATTTCCTGTTCACGAGCGGCGGCAATGATCTGCTGCCGTTGATCGCGCCGCGGCTGGTTGTAGCTCTTTACACTAATCGCCCCAACCGATTTCATACGCGAGAGGTGGAATTGGGCATCTTCAAGCGACTTGACCTCAGCTTTGAAAGCGCCGGTGGCTCCATAAAGAATCGTACCGGTCGAAAATATCCGAGGAGCCGTGACAAGGCCGGCTTTGCTCAACTCGCTGGTCGCAAAGATGGTTTCCGTATCACTCGAAGGATTGTGAATAGTAGTCACTCCAAACGCTAGGCGGGCTTTGTTGACCCAGTTGTTTTGCGGAATAATTTTATGAGTGGCTTGGGAGCCGTGGGCATGCGTATCCACAAACCCAGGTAGGACAACCTGTCCGGAGACATCGATGACCTTCGCATTCGATGGAATGCTGACGTCCGACCGTTTGCCGATCTGGGTGATGCGGTTGCCTTCAATGAGTATCGCCCCGTCTTCGATCGTACCGGCCTCGCTTATTGTGACGAGCTTAGCTCCGACCAGCGCGATGGATGTGTTTGGTTTAGCGTATCTAGTCTGGAAGCCGATCGACTGTTCTTTGATGGCCTCTTCCGGAGGAATGGTTTCACCGTCATTTAGAAAAGCGTAGGCGCTCGCCAGTTCTCTCGTGAAGAGATTAGGACCGAGAGACCAGTGGAGTCGCTGACTATCGCCCGAGAAGTGGATAGAGATGCCCGCCTCTTGGCTAACTTGAGCGATGGGCAAGGTTTTGTCTTTGGGTCCAACGAGGATGGAGCGACTCGTGGCGACAAACGGGGCGACGTATACATTGAAGCGCTCGATAAAGGCCAGCCATTTGCCATCGGGCGATATGCGGTAGTCTGTGGCCCATTTGCTTGTGTAGTGGGTTTGGGGTTCCTTGCCGTCGAGATCAACGGAGATGAGAGCCCAGTTGTCAGCGTCTTTTTCTCGTTTTCCCAATTGATAGAAAAAACGGTCATTGCTCGATCCGAATTGGGGGCGTTCACCCTTCCTGAGGATGCGCTTGGCCTCACCTCCACGGGTGGGGATCCGGTAGATGCCTTGGTCGCGTGACCAGAGTGACGAACGGATGAGCCCTCCGCCGACGCGACGGTAAAGGATTGTCTGCCCATCCGGAGAAAAAACGGGCTCGGTGAAGTGACCCGGATGCTTGGTGACAGTCCAATCCTCTTGGTTGAGTCCGCGGTCGAGGGAAGCCACTTGCACGCTGCCGAGTTCGCTGTCATTCCAAGTGGTGTAGACGACATACCGGCCATCTCTGGAAAGGCTAGGAAACATCTCGAAATGGGAATTCTGGTCCGTTAGTCGACGAGGTTCTCCGTCGGGCAAATCACGAATGTAGAGGTGTCCTAGCGCTTGAAAGAGAACCTGGCTTCCGTCAGGGGTCACGTGCGTCCACCGCAACAGGCGCACATCGAACTCATCGGGAGCCACAGCGACGGGATTGCGCAACGCCTCAGAAACGCGTCGCTCGTCTTTGATATGGAAAGGAATGACCGATTCGCTACCGTCAGCCACGCTCACTTTACGAATCTTTCCGCGGGCCCAGATAATAATGTATTCACCTTCTGGGGTCCATTCGAAAGCGGGATAGACTCCATGGATGGCCCAGGTCTCCTGCATGTCACGCTCTAGCTGGTCATTGAGAAGTCGGATCGCTCCCGTCTCGGTGTCGAATAGGTGGAGACCGGTTTTACCGTCGATGCGTCGGACGAAGGCGATGGTCTTTCCGTCAGGCGAAGGGGTGGGCCGACAGGCTCCGCCGGGGCCGGTGATGTAGGGCTCCGTTTCGTCGGTGGCCAGCTCGATTCGCTTGATCGTGTAGATTTGCTTGTGAGGATCCTTGCTGTACTCAAATTCGGTACCGGGGCTCACGTCCTCGGAGTAGTAGAGATACTTTCCCTCTGGGGAGAAAACCGGTTCGTTGACGTCTTTCTGTTCGGTGGGCTTTTTAGTAAGTTGAACGCCACCTTGAGCATTTGCGTCCACACCACTTCGGTGATAGAGCCACATCTCTCCGGCACCGAGTGAGCGGCGACTGGTAAAGTGTTTTCGAGCCACGACGTAGTTGCCATCTGGCGACCAAGCAGGACCGTTGAGCAATTGATAGGGTTCATCAGTTACTTGAGACAAGGTGCCGTCTTCGAGCTCGATGAGCCAAATGTTGTCTCCGGCCAATTTGCCTTTGCCGGTTCGGTCGCTGGTGAAGGCGATGGTTTTCCCATTAGGACTGTACCGGGGCTGCATGTCCCAAGCCATCCCTTCGGTCAGCTTTTCAGGATAGAGGCCGTCCGTACCGTCGGCTCCGTCAATCGGCATTCGGTAGAGGTCCCCCAGTAGATCGAAAACGATTTCGCTGCCGTCGGGACTAACGTCCAAACTGATCCAGGTGCCTTCGGTGACGTCGATTGCCTGGCTATGCGTGGGGCCGGGAGGGTTTTCGATATCCCATGCGGGCGCTTTTTCTTTCTCTGGATCCCCGCTGTCATCGACATCTTCGGCGTACGAAGCCGCTGTCAGGGGAAGGCTGGCCAAGAATGCGAGGGATTTGAAGAGGTGAGAGAGTAAAGGGCAGGACCAAGTCATTGCTGTTTATTGCAGTTAGTTGTGGTTCTAGTCGCAAGAACGAATTGAGGGGGTATCCACGGAGTGGCTATCCCCCGTGCTCTCAACGCAGTGTCAGGCATATCGGGTGAGCAACCCAACGGGCGGTGCCCTTTTTACTCTTTGGTTGCGTTGCGGTTGAGGGCCAAGGCCCTATCGGCATTGGCAGCTCATCCATGCCTTGCCAAAGAAGAAAAATGACTGCTGCGATGCCTATTCTGATTTATTCCCTTTGGGTTTAATATCCCGAAGCTCATGACGGGCGTAGCCTGAAAGGCGAAGACTGTTGTCGCAGACCCTGATTTGTCGGCGGCTTGGGCTTTGGTAGGGAGGACCGGCTTGCTCAGGCGATCTTTACTGGACACTCTCAAAAACAGGGTGGCCTCTGTCGATTGGCGAGACTCTATGAAATCGTTTCGATAGAGGTGCCTTGAAAAATCTATTTTCGAAGTCCCGTCCTATCCAGTTTCCGGCAGGAAGGTAGGCATGACGACACCGTTTATTTTCGGAGGTTCTCCAAGGCATTGGGCGACATGAAGTTCGCAGTTGCGGGCCCCCATTTCGTAGAGGGATGAAACGAGGGCGGGCTTGTCGGAGGGAATGATGACAATGGGTTTGCTGCCTCGATGCTGATTGAGTTCGCGTTGTATCATCAGCTTGGCGACATCTTCATTGGTCGCAATTCCTGGACCGATCAGTTCGGATCCG
>CALDFV010000025.1 GCA_937942145.1 uncultured Opitutaceae bacterium | reverse complement strand
ATGTCCTGAATACCCAGCTCCGTTGCTTTGCGAATGATGTTCTCTAAGACCTTGGATTTTGGAATCGACTGGGCCAAAGCGATTCTTTGAAGAGGAGGAGAGTGGCGGTTGAAGGCTTTTCCCTCTAAGACAGCCTCCCGTTTATTGGCTATGGTTATTTCTGAGGTCCATTCATTCCCAAAACCGTCGAAAATAACGACCGTGTCTCCCTGACGGGCGCGATTTACCGAGATCAAATGATGCGACTCATCAGCCGAAAGTGTGATCTGCGGCACGTTTGGATTTAGAGTTGGGCAGTAACTCCGAAAGTCGGGCATTTCGAGAGCATTACCATCTGATTGGCTTCGATCAAATTGAAATCCGCGATGGGGCCTATTATCGCCGAAATCAAAAAAAAGAAAGGGCCCCGCTAAGCGGGACCCTTCCTAACTTATCAAACTACAAACCAGAATTAAGAAAAAACTACTACTTCCTCTTCTGCCTATGGTAGGCGCATCTACGGTAGAAACGTTCAAAGAAACATCCAGTTTTCGGAGAAATCTTTTTTGCGGCCCTTCCAGAAGGAGAACGGCGAGTATTGCGGGCAACAAAAAGGCGCCGCTAAGCGGCGCCTTTTCGACTTATCAAACTACAAACTAGATACGAAAATGAATAAAACCCTTATAAATACGATAAGATAGACGGGCAAGTAGGCCTAGCGTTCAAAAATTCGAAACTTTTTAGGCAGAAATCTTATGATAAATCATAAGTCTTTGTTTGCCAGTAGATTAAAATATATAAATTAAGCGATCCTTGTGGCGATGAATGGGCAGGTTCTGCGATTTAAAGCGTTCTGAGGTGTGGGGCGCTCTACAGGCTTCGGCGTGACAGCCTGAGACTCTAAGCTGTGCTTCGATCGAAGGATGGTACCCAGGGGGGGAATGATGAATCCGCTACACGGATTCAGGACTATGTCCCAATGCTTCGCATTGCCCATCTCCGCTTCGCTCCGTCGAACCCCTTTGCTCGATCGCTACGCTCACTCGGGGTTCTCGTCCCCGCTCCAGACCACCAAAACAATAGGCCGGGCTTGGCGGCCCTTAATTTTGGTACCCAGGGGGGGAATCGAACCCCCACTTCCGAAGAAACCTGATTTTGAGTCAGGCGCGTCTACCAATTCCGCCACCTGGGCATCCTTTGAAAGAGGAGAGAGGTGTATGCCTGTCAGCTCAATTGGAAGCAAGTCTAATTCAACTGATTGAGGTGTCTACGATAAATAAATCGAGCTTTCGGAAAAAAGCATTTGAAATCGAATCCAGAGCTCCCCAAGTTCTCCTGCCTTTCCTTTGTGTCGGGCCATGGCGCAGCTTGGTAGCGCGCTTGTCTGGGGGACAAGAGGTCCCGAGTTCAAATCTCGGTGGCCCGACCATTTTTCTTTTTTTCATGGATTCCGCTTTTCTGGCGTGAGTACTCGTCTACCTCTTCGATATTTGATTCCGCCAGTCGCCTTGCTTGCGACGGTTGCCTGGGCATCTAGTTTTGACGAAGGCAGTCCACAGGGTCCCGATATTGTCAATTTTGACAAAGTGGCCCATTTCTTTGTGTTTGGGCTGCTGGGTACCCTTTGGTTTCGCTGGACGCCGGGTCCTTTGCGATCAAACTCCCGATTAGCGTGGGCATTTCTGTTGGCGGTATTGTACGGAATAGTGGACGAATGGATACAGTTCTACAATCCCCTTAGGTCGTCGGATGTGATGGACATTGTCGCAGATGGGGCTGGGGCGGCAACGGCGATTTTTGTTTACCGCTCTTGGGGGCTCTACCGGCGCATTTTGGAAACGCGGTTCTGGGATGCGATGAGAGGCAGAATTGGCAAGGAAGCTGGGGCTGAATAGATTTCAGCGTTTGCATGTTCTTTCCTAAATCGAAGCCACCGATCTGATTGTCTAGCGGGTACGTAACCTAAACTTGCGTCCCGCTTCTGAAACTCTTGAATGGAGGGCAATGAAGGACGTTAAGGTAGAGGCTGAAATCCGGGCTTTGAGAAATGAAATCGAGAAGCACGATGAGCTCTACTATCGTCAGGCGGATCCCGAAATATCTGACCGGGAATACGACCAGCTGAAACATGATTTGGAAGCATTAGAAGCGGCTCATCCCGAATGGGTTCCGGAGGACACCCCTACCCAGCGGGTAGGGGACGACTTGGTGGAAGGATTTGAATCCTATACTCATCGGCTTCCCATGCTTAGCCTGGATAACACGTATTCGAAAGATGAATTTTTTGCGTTTGTAGAGAGAATTGAAAAAGGTCTGGAAGTGGTCTCGGTGGATTTTGTGGTTGAGCCGAAGATAGACGGGGTTGCGGTTAGTATCACTTACGAAAACGGGAAACTGGTTCGGGCAGTGACGCGAGGAAATGGGACCGAGGGAGATGATATTACGGCGAATGTGCTCTTCATTGAGGAGCTGCCGCGCGAGTTGAGAGGAGCGGATCTCCCGGGTGTTATCGAAATTCGAGGAGAAATCTACATGCGCAACGACGAATTCGATCGGATTAATGCGCAGCGCAGCGCAGCTGGGCTCGAGGAATTTAAGAACCCGCGGAACTTGGCAGCGGGTACGGTCAAAATGCTAGACCGAAATGAGGTCGCTCGGCGGAAACTGAACATCGTCCTGTACGGACTTGGTTTCTGCCAACCTGAAATCGTATCATCACAATCCGAGTTTAGTCAGACGCTTACTCATTGGGGCTTTCCGGTGGGAGAGCGAATTTGGGAAACCCGTGGCGCGGAAGAGGCGTGGCGAGCGATCGAAGAGTTGGACTCCCTGCGCGATCAACTTCCGTATCCAACCGACGGAGCGGTTGTGAAGACCAACCGATTGAACCAGCAGGATCAGTTGGGAAAGACGTCCAAGGCGCCCCGATGGGCGATCGCTTTCAAGTTTGCCGCCGAACAGTCTGAGACCGTTCTGGAAGGAATTACCCTTCAGGTTGGGCGGACCGGGGTCCTGACTCCGGTTGCAGAATTGCGACCGACCCAACTTGCTGGAACGACCGTTTCGCGGGCCACTCTGCACAACCAGGAAGAGATGCAACGAAAGGACGTTCGAATTGGGGATTCAGTGATCGTGGAAAAGGCCGGCGAAATCATCCCAGCAGTGATCCGAGTAGTTCTTGAAAAGCGCCCCCGCGACAGCGTTCCCTTTGTCTTTCCCGAATCCTGTCCGGAATGTGGCACGCCAACACGCAAGTTAGAGGGCGAAGTAGCCCTTCGCTGTCTCAACATAAAGTGTCCGGCTCAGGTGAAGGGGCGCTTGCAGCACTTTGCCTCACGCCAGTGTATGGATATTGAAGGGCTGGGCGAGGCAGTGGTCGAGCAACTCGTTGAGCGCTCCCTCGTATCTAATCTTTCGGATATCTTTCGATTGTCGTATGACCAGATCGTTGCGCTTGAAAAATTTGCTGAGAAGTCGTCCCAGAATTTACTGGAAGCGATCGAGCAGAGTAAAACGAAAGAATTGTGGCGCTTGATTCATGGGCTTGGAATTCCACAAGTTGGGGCGACCGCAGCAAAGGACTTGGCAAAGCATTTTGGATCAGTCGCCCATTTAAGGGAGGCGAATGTCGAAACGCTGGTAGAGATTGATGGAGTCGGCGAAAAGACTGCTCAGGGAATAGTCGCTTATTTCGATAGAGAAGCGAACGCAGCGGTCGTGGATTCGCTTTTTGAATTGGGGATGAACCCCACCGCTCCGGAGATGATCGATAGGAGCCAAGCGATCTTCGAGGGTATGAGTTTTGTCATTACGGGAACCCTGCCCACGATGAAGCGCGATGAAGCGAAAGCCCTGATCGAAAGCAAGGGAGGAAAAGTCGCTGGGAGTGTCAGCAAAAAGACGACCTATTTGCTGGCGGGCGAGTCCGCGGGATCGAAATTGACGAAAGCGGAAACCCTTGGGGTGAAAATTCTCTCCGAAGCCGATCTACTTCAAGGAATCGAAAAAGGGAGCTTGGTCTAGATTCCAGGAGCCTGCATTTTTGCCTGAAGCTCGGTTTGAAACGCTTGGATGTCAGATTCCGAGGGCTGGTATCCCTCTTGGTCGGGATCCAGTCCTAGGCGACCCATCTGATCGACATACCATTTGGCCGCTACTCCGTCAGAGAAAGTGACGGTACCGCTGATGGCCGAACCCGGACGCACAATTTTATCAATGTCGACGGATAAGGACCCGTTCTCCAAGGCAGCGTCCTCAGACGCCGACATATCTGAGCTTGCCGCTTCAGCTGGGACCGCGTCATCCGGCTCAGGTTTCGGCTCCTCTTCCTTCAGGTCCAGGTTTAGGTCGTCTAGCAGAAATCGCGTTTCCATAAAGGTCATTGCGACTCCAAATTCACTCGTAATAAGCCGTTGGATGTCCGCAATGGATTCACCATCGGCGAGGCGTTGAGCTATGGTCTGCTTTTGTTCGTCACTGAGATTCATGGTGGTGTAGGACTTATAGAACCAATAGGTCGTATAAGACGGATAGGTCCAGCTCTATCTTGAAAGCTGGGCTTTCAGGTAGTCGACACTGTGGCGAACGGTGTCGTCCTGGTCTACAAGGTTTTCGACCTGCCGACAGGCATGGATTACCGTACCGTGATCCCGTCCCCCAAACGACTCACCTATTTCTTGCAGCGAGTGCTTGGTAAGTTCCCGGCTCAAGTACATGGCGATCTGTCTGGGAACGGCGATGTGATTGGGCCGCCGCCGACTTAGCATGTCGGAATGCCTCAGCTCGAAGTATTCGGCTACTTTCTTCTGTATCGTATCAATGGTGAGTTGCTGTTTGGCCGCTTCCATGAGCACGTCGCTTAAGAGCATCTCGCAAGTGGAGATATCGAGCGGGTTTCCGGTAAGAGAAGAGTAGCTGCAAACCTTGATTAAGGCTCCTTCGAGCCGGCGAATATTTTTTACGATGTGTTCCGCGATGAAATTGATGATCTCATCCCGCACCTTGAAGTTATGCTGCTCGGCCTTTTTGCGCAGGATGGCAACACGGGTCTCGAAATCGGGAGCCTGGATATCGGTTACTAGACCCCACTGGAATCTGGATACGAGGCGACTTTCGAGTTTCGCTATTTCGTTGGCCGGTCTATCGCTGGAAAGGAAAATCTGCTTCTGCTGCTCGAAGAGCTCGTTGAAGGTGTGGAAGAATTCTTCCTGGATTCGCTCCTTGCCACTGAGAAACTGGACGTCGTCGATCAAAAGGACATCTACGCGGCGATACCGTTTGCGAAAACGGGTCAGCGTATTCTCTTGAATAGAGGAAATGAATTCGTTCGTGAACTTTTCGGAAGAGAGGTAAGCAATTCGGGCGTCAGGCTTGTTTTGGAGAATGTGATGTCCCACGGCGTGCATGAGATGGGTCTTGCCCAATCCAGTCTCCCCATAAACGAAGAGGGGGTTGTAGGCTCCCGCCGGCGCATGCGCTACCGCGATCGCTGCGGCGTGTGCCAATTGGCTATTGGAGCCGATAACGAAATTCTCAAACGTGTTCCGACGATTGAGATTGGAATCGATGGCTCCTTTGTTCCTCTGGTTGGCGCTCGCTGCATT
>CALDFV010000024.1 GCA_937942145.1 uncultured Opitutaceae bacterium | reverse complement strand
CGGAGGCGAAGTGTCGGCCTTTGTCACCGCCATCGGAACCGGCGGCACGCTGGCGGGAGTATCTCGGTATTTGAAAAGCCAGAACAGCTCCGTGAATACAGTCTGCGTCGATCCTTTCGGAGCGGCCATGTGGTCGTGGTTCAAGCATGGACACCTAGACTTTGACGATGGCGACTCAATCGCGGAAGGGATCGGACAGGGCCGGGTGACCGACAATGTCGCCCTCGCGGAAATCGACACCGCCTATCGGGTGCACGACCGCCACATGATGGCGATCATACGGCATCTGACGCGCGAGGAAGGTTTGTTTCTGGGGCCGTCTTCGGGGATCAATGTAGGCGGAGCCGTGAAAGTCGCGCTGGACGGAGGCCCGGGGCAAACAATCGTCACCATCCTTTGCGACAGCGCCCAGAAATACATGTCACGCATTTTCGACCCAAATTGGCTGACCGAGAACGACCTGCCGCCCGAGGACCTGTCGATCGAAGCCATGCTTGATGAGATGAGAGCGGGATTGTAGTTGTTTTTTGCTGGCAGATAATTTTGCAGGAGCGGTACTGCACTGGAATTTTCCTACGGTAATTCGCTCCTGTTTGCGGAATCGCGGCGTAAAGCCGCTCCTACGTTTTAATTGAGAGGATGCGGCATGGCGTAAACGCCAGCCCTACGAAGAAGACTCCGCGGGCCTGATGTGTGCCAGCAAACTAAGTCCCAGCCAAGACTTGATGGTTCGGACGAGGACTGGATTTCCGTTAACCTGCATCCGGCCCTCCTTACGAGCCTGGCTGATTGAGATGTCACCCGCCCAAACTTCGGTCAGCGCCCTGAGTTCGGAGCTGATCGTTATGTCTACTTCCTTTCCAGGATTGTTAACGCAAAGTTCGCGGCTGCCATCGTCACTAACTACGATCCACCAGAGCGAGAAGGTATCGAGTTTGGGAAAATGAAACTTGATCACAGTGCGTCCTCCCGGAAGTTGTGAACAGTCGAGGCGGCGGTTGAAGTCGGTCATGAGAAGCTCTACATCGAGCTCGTCGTCGCTCATCTGCCCTCTCGCCCAGCGCATTCCCCATTCGCCCAAGCCCAGAACCACGGGGGCGAGCTCTTTGCCAGCTGCGGTGAGCTGGTACTCAACACGTCGCTGTTCTGGTAGTTTTTTTCTGACTACGAGTTCATGGTCTACAAGCTGGCCAAGTCGTTTGGTAAGTAGCGTGGGCGAGATGTGGGAAAGTCCGCGTTGGAGCTCGTTGAATCGAGTCGAGCCCAAGAGAAGCTCCCGGAAAATGAGGATAGTCCAACGCTCTCCGATAATCTCCGCCGCTTTTGCGATGGGACAAAACTGCGGGTACTGGATGCTCTTGGGGGATTTTCAGTTACTACACTTTTAGTAGTTAGTTGCTACACTCTGTGTTGTAGATGGCAACGTCGGAATCGGTTATCGTACCGGCATTGAATGAGGCAGCACTCGGTCGCTTCGAACTAGAAAACCAAAAAAGGAGAATAGAACAATGCCATTAGTAAACGTACAAATCATCGAAAACGTATTCACATCAGAACTGAAACAGGAGATCATCCAGAAGATCACCGACACCATGATCTCGATCGAAGGGGAATCTCTTCGCGAGGTTACCTGGGTCAAGATCGACGAGGTGAAAGAAGGCAACTGGGGCATCGGCGGACATCCGCTTACTGCGGCCGACGTGCATCGCATGCAAATGGCGGAAGCCTAAACTCTGCTTTGGAAGTGGCCGCCGACTGCGGCGGCCAATCCAATGCCCAAACATCGGAAAGGACACGAGCATCCCTAGGATACTACACGAAAGGAGGGAGGAAAATGGATCTCTACACCAGTGCCGGCACTTCTTTACCGAGAGGCACGCTTAGAATTTCCGGGCCGTCTTTATTGATGATGACGGTGTGCTCAAAATGCGCGGACCGGCTGCCATCAGCGCTTAAGGCAGTCCACCCATCGGACGCCATTTTTACAGAGTACTTGCCCATGTTCACCATGGGTTCGATGCAAACAACACAGCCTTCGCGGAGCTTGGGTCCATTGCCCGGCTTTCCAAAATTGGGGATTTGCGGTTCCTCGTGCAGGTTCCGTCCGACACCGTGTCCCACGAAATCTCGGATCACCGAAAAACCGCCCTTCTCAACCACTCGTTGCACCGCATGGGAAATCTTGCCCACACGGTTACCGTGACGAGCGGCTTTGATCCCTTCGTACATCGAAGCCTCGGTGACGTCGAGGAGCCGTTGCACATCGGGAGCGACGCGACCTACCGGCATCGTACGGCAATTGTCGCCGATGTATCCGTTGTACCGCGTGCAGACGTCGACGCTAATGATATCGCCTTCGCGCAATACGCGGTCGAGACTTCCGATGCCATGGACGACCTCGTCGTTTACTGACAGACAAGTGTAGGCGGGATAAATCCGCGAGCCGACTTGGTACTTGTAGCAAGCGCTCTCGGCTTCCAGTTCATCGATAAAGCGACGCCCTGCCTGATCCAAGTCATAGGTGTTCATGCCCGGAGTAACCAGCGCGCACATTTTGTCCAATACGGTTGCGGCGACCTGTGCCGCCTCGCGTATCGATTTCATCTGTTGCGCATTCCTGACAATCATACTTCCTCTTGATCAATCGGTGATCTCCCTACCAACAATAGCCAACTTTTATTGATTACAATAAAATCCTTCCAAACCACCCGATTTAGCAAGTGTGAAACAAAAGGGTAAGCTCTTAAAATGCGGCGTTCCATCCTTCGCGAACGCTGCGAAGGACTGAAAGAAAGCCGCTCTGACGGCTACAAATAGCCAATGGCTGCGAGACGGCTCAGGGATCGTTCCGCTCGAGAGATTGGATCTGAAAGACGCGCCACCTCAGGCCTGTGTCGGAGGAGCATGGCAGAGAAGGGAGGCCATTGTGCTACCCTCTTGATAAGCGCCATGGTGTAAGCGCCCGCCCTACGGGTTCGACACATTAATTACTCTCGTCGGTGCGCTCTTCCAAGAGAGAGTCTTCGACAGCATCAGGAGGGAGCGCCTTCTTTGCTTTGGCCCCCAGCGTCTTGATATCTTCCACGCTTTTGACGAGGTTTCCTCTCCCTGTTTTGAGCTTGCTAAAGGCGGCATCGTAGGCCTCTTGGCTTTTGCCGAGGCGTTTCCCGATCTCCTCCATATCGGCGTAGAAGCCCACAAATTTGTCGTACAATGCCCCACTGCGGCGCGCGATCTCCAGCACGTTTCTGGTCTGCTTTTCCTGTCTCCAAATATTGGCAACGGTCCGTAGGGTAGCGAGTAGCGTGGAAGGCGTTACGATGACTACACCTTGACCAAAGGCAAAGTCAAAAAGGGCGTCGTCGGCCTGCATAGCCATGGTAAAAGCCGGTTCGATCGGAACGAACATGAGAACAAAATCGGGCGAGTTGATCCCGTACAGCGATTCGTAGCTCTTCTTGCTGAGACCGGTGACATGAGTCCGGATACTGAGAACGTGCTCCTTAAGCCGCTGTTCCGATTTTTCCCTATCCTCTTCATTGGCGCAAGCCTCGTAAGCAACTAGGCTAACCTTTGAATCAACGACGAGATGCCGCTCTTCCGGCAAGCGTACAAGCACATCAGGATGATATCGTCGCCCCTCTTCGTCGGTTAGATGAGCTTGCGTAACATACTCCTGTCCCGCAACCAGTCCTGACTTTTCCAATACACGCTCAAGAATCATCTCACCCCAATTCCCTTGCGACTTAACCTGCCCTTTTAATGCCGTCGTGAGATTTTGGGCCTCTTCCGTCATTTTGCGGTTCAGCAGGTGCAAGTTCTTGAGCTGCTCATTCAGAGCGGCCCGGTCCTTGATCCCCTCTTCGTGAACTTTATCCACTCGTTCGCGGAATTCCTTTATCCGTTCACTGAACGGGTTGAGCAGCTTGTCTATGGTCTCTTTATTCTGAACGACAAATTTCTTGCTCTTCTCGTCCAGAATTCGGTTGGCCAGGTTTTCAAATTCAGTAGTGAGCTTCTTCTGAATCGCAGCGAGCTCCTCCTTTTGCTCAGCGAGTCGTTTCTCTTGCGATTCGGCCCGCTCTCCCGCGGCCGCCAGTTTTCCATGAAGGCCTGTATTCTCTTCCCGCAATACCTCCACTTCGCCTTGGGCTTTGGACAAGGACTGGTCCAGGTTTTCCGCACGCTCCTTTAGTCGGGCGATCGCTTCGGTCTCTGCCGTCCGCTCGCGCTCCGATTCTTCCAGTTCCTCCGGAGTCGGCATCTTTGCCATGCTCAAACGGTACTGCTGTATCACCCAGGCCGCTACAAAGCCAAGCAGCAGAGCGACCACCCAGTCAAAATCTCCCAAGGCCTCAATCACGGCGTTCTACCTGTATTTTTCGAGCAGCAGGAAACCCCATACTGCACTGGCTACCGTCTGCGAATTGCACCGATAAGATCCCGGCATGTCCGTCCCGAGCCAACACCGAGACTCCGATGCCCGGAGTCAAGCCGTTCGATTCGAGGTACTGGAGAAAGCCCTCCCCTTGGTCCTCGATCCGGCTTATGATAACCGCTTGACCCTGATCGCACTGATCCAAGGGAATCAGGTCACGCTTGGCGATCTTGCCGCTTGCCGACGGGATCGAGTCCCCATGCGGGTCCACTTTAGGATTTCCGAGCAAGTTGTCGATCCGCTCGAGCAGGCGGTCGGAAATCGCGTGCTCCAAGGTTTCCGCTTCCTCATGAATCTCGTGCCACTCCATCCCCAGGATTTCTACGAGAAACAGCTCGACCAATCGGTGCCTTCGCAAAACTAGAAGGGCCAGCTTCTCACCAGGCTCCAACAACTTGACACCTACGCGAGGGATGTACTCCACATGATTGGATTTCGCGAGAGACTTGACCATTGAGGTCGCCGTACCCGGTGTTACTCCCAGCGAAGCTGCCAAATCACCCATACCAACGATCCCCCCTTCGCCCTGTTCAAACTGAAGGGCATAAACTTGTTTAATATAGTTCTCGACGGTACTGGATGCCATGGGAGCCTAGCGACTCGCTATTGGTGGCGAATTAAGTTCCAGATTGAAAGCCTTTATGTAAAAAACCGTGATCAATCTGCACCCAGACAGAACGGGAGCAGGCCATGTTCACCGAGCGATCCAATTGGAAAAATGTTGTAAATAGGGGAAGCAGTAAAGCGGCCGATTCACAGAGGGTAAATCATGCCGATGTACTCTTTTTACACTATGGGCCAAAACTTGATAGTTCACATCGTAGAGGACGATCCCTCGACCCGTCGTCTCCTCGAAAACCTCACCAGCTTGCTCGGCTATGAAACTGCCGGATATGACAATGGTGACGAAGCTTGGGAAGCCTTTGCCGTCGAGAGCCCTCAGATCGTAATCAGCGACTGGAAAATGCCCGGAAAGGACGGGCTCGAGCTTTGCCGGCGTCTCCGTCAGATGCGTGCGGAAAACTATACCTACTTTATTCTCGTGACGGCTCAAAGAAGATCGCGGGCGAATCTTGAGCTCGCCCTAGATGCGGGGGTCGACGACTTTCTAAAAAAGCCGATTGGCTCAGACGAAATCTGGAATCGCTTGCGAGTCGCCGAACGCATACTCGGTTTTAACCGGCAGGTTAAGACCCTCGAAAGCTTAATACCCATTTGCGCCTACTGCAAAAAAGTCCGTAACGAGACCGACCTCTGGGAGCAAATCGAGCAGTATGTCAATGAGCGTACCGGAGCGGACTTCACGCATTCCATCTGCCCCCCTTGCATCGAAAAGCACGTACGGCCCCAGATGGACGCCTACAAGAAGGAGCAAAAAGCGAAACGAGCCTTATCGGAGTCCTAGTCTCCAATGCTCCTCAAGGAATCTACTTGAGCTGGACCAAAGTCGCGCCCCAGCTACCAGAGCTTTCGTCACCCAGCCTAAAACTCTCCACGCGATCTGACTTTCGCAAGAGAGCATGCACGGTCTCCCGAAGCGTCCCCGTTCCCTTGCCATGAATCACTCTCACCTGACGGATGCCCTTTTCTTCACAGGCGTCGAAATAGTCCTCTAGTAGATACTTCACGTCGGAGGGCCGAAACGTATGCAAATCAAGTTCTCCGTTTATCGGTATTTCAATGGGGTCCGGCTCTTCCACTACTCTCTTCTCTCCTTTGATTCTAACATAGCTGAAACTT
>CALDFV010000023.1 GCA_937942145.1 uncultured Opitutaceae bacterium | reverse complement strand
CATCATGAAGTCGTCATACGAATTTTTGGACTTAAAAGATTGTTCGTATTGAAGGCTGTAGCCTTTAGGAAGCTCTACAGCGGATAGGGATACAAGAGAGATGAGCCCGATGAAGAGGCAGGTCACCTGGTGGAGTTGATTAGTGGTGGGTGCGGTCATGAAGGGATAGAGATGGCAGTGTTGGGAAGGAAGTTAGGACGGCTCGTTACCCGAATGCAAATGATAAACCCCAAAATCACACACCTGTAGGGTTTTTGTCGGGGAGGGGTCGTGTTGGAAGCCGAACCAAGAGAGTTTATCGTTAGAGCGCGTCGCTCGACTGTTTCAGTTAATTTGAGCGGTATGAGGTTGCTGATTTTTGATTGGACGCCATCAAGGAAAGGCATGGATACAGAGCTGAAGGGCAAGGTTGTGATCGTCACGGGAGGCAATAAAGGAATTGGCGAAGGGATATCCCGTTCGTTCGCGGCGGAGGGAGCCATCGTTGTGGCATTCGGTCGCAATCGGGAAGAGGGGGAGACCTTTTGCGAGGCTCTGCGATCGGAAGGGGCACAAGCGGCTTTCCGGTTGGCAGAATTGACCAGAGAGTCGGAGGTGGTCGCGGCCGTCTCCCAGACGCTGGAGGAATTTGGACGTATCGATGTGCTGGTTAACAACGCCGGCGTGAATGACGGAGTGGATTTGACGGCAGGTGTAGAGGCGTTTCGCGGTTCGCTGGAAAAGAACCTAACGCAGTGCTACGCCCTGGTACACCATTGTTTGGACGCTTTGAAGGCGAGCCGAGGCAATATTGTAAACATTGGTTCCAAGGTCGCGGAAACCGGGCAAGGAGGAACCTCGGGATACGCGGCGTCCAAGGGAGGCCTGAATGCGCTCACTCGGGAGTGGGCTCTGGATTTGGCGGGCGACGGCATCCGCGTCAATTGCGTCATTCCCGCTGAGGTGATGACCCCGCTTTACGAGCGGTGGATCGCGCGGCAGTCGGATCCGGAAGGTGATTTGAAGGCGATCTGCGATTCGATCCCGTTAGAGAAGCGGATGACGACGATCGAGGAAATCGGAGACTCGGTGGTGTTTGTAGCGTCGCCTAAATCCTCGCACACGACTGGGCAGATTTTGTATGTAGATGGGGGCTACACCCATTTCGACAGACGGTGCACAACTGATTAATCTGATATTGGTAAATGGGCGCTCGGCCCAACGGCAGGCTCTGGGTGGTGAGCTCTGCTGAACCAAGATCGCGTGCTGCCTGAACCTTAAGCCAGTTCGCCAACAACGCGTTCGATCAGTCGCTTCGTCGCTAGGATACCTTTAACGGGGTCTATGCCATGACCTTCGAATTCGATCCCAATGGAGCCCTTGAATCCTGAGTCCAGGACAATCTTCATCATCCGCCTGTAGTCGACGTTGGTTTCGTTGCCGTCGCTGTCGAATTCCTTGGACTTTGCACAGACGATTTTGGCATAGGGCATGAGTTCTTCAACTCCCCTATAGGGATCGTACCCCTGAAAATTCTGAAAGTCGGGCAAGGTGCCGCAGTTTCGCTTCTCGACCTTGCTCATGACATCGGCGAGCCACTTTCCGTTGCTGGAGAATCCGCCGTGATTTTCGACTAGGATGTTCATCCCAAAAGGGGCGGCGACATCGCAAAGCTGTCGTAGACCATCTATCGCATACTTCTTTTGTTCCTCGAAGTCTCCGTCGGAACGGCAGTCGACGCGTATCGCATTTCCGCCGAGCAAGCGAACCGCCTCCATCCAAGGAATATATCCCTCTACGGCGTTGTAACGCGTGGATGAGTCCGGAGAATCGAGAGCAACATCCGACCGGCAAAGCATCATTGTGCAAGTGGCTCCGACATCGTTGCTTCGTTTTTTCAATTCTCGGAAGAAACGCGTGTCTCTCACTTTGTCTAGAATATGCCCATTGAAGTACTCCAAAGCGGTGATTCCAGTGCCTTCGACGACGGTTTTTGGAAAATCTAGGATGTCAAAGGTCCCGTCTCTAAGTTGCCGATTGAAGGAATACTGTTGGACTGCTAGGGTGAGTCCATTGGATGCGAGAGTGCCTTTGGCTTGAAGAAACTGGGGAAGGGCAAGGGCTCCTGCTCCAACGGCGAGCTGCTTTATCGTTTCGCGACGGTTGAGCAAATTTGGGGTGTGATTCTTGGACATGGATTAAAGACTGATTAAAATATAGATCTCAGCAATTCCTTTTCTCAGACAAGCGGGAACATTCACATTGCCGGTATTTTAGCCGACATAGGCTCCTTCCGAGGAAATAGCTTCTCAATGGTCATGAGTGACAGGGTGAGAAAGGAAGGAAGAAAGATTAATGTGACGAAGGTTGAAAACATTAGGCCGAAAAGGACAATTGCGCCGACCCCGCGGTAAAGTTCCGTTCCCGCTCCAGGGAAGACGACTAATGGGGCGATCCCGAATACGGTTGTTGTCGTGGACATCAAAATTGGACGGATTCTTGATAGAGTGGCAGTGTGAATGGATTCGGAGATACTTATACCTGCCCTTAGGCTGTCGATCGTTTTACTGACGATGAGTATTGGATTGTTAACTACGGTTCCAAGTAGTATAAGAAATCCAAGCATCGTTATCATGTCAAAAGGCTGCTGAATGGGTTTAAGCCCAAAGAAGCTGAATATAAATCCGGAAGCGTTTAATAGCCACAGCCCGGCGATCCCTCCGGCGATCCCAATAGGCACAGTCGCCAGGATGATGAAGGGGAATCCCCAGTGGGAAAAGACTGCTGCGAGCAGGAGATAGGAGAGAACGACCGCGATTAGAAAGTTGCCAATCAAGGCCTCGCGGGTTTTTTGAAGTTGATCGCCCGCACCCGTAACATCGACTATGACGCTTGAATCGATTTCACCTTGGTCCCGTAAATGGTTGACGATTTCGTTTCTAACGATCTCGACGGCATCCTCCAGAGCGATTGACCGAGGAGGGATGATATTCAAGGTAACCGTTCGTTCTCCGTTCAGACGACGAATAGACGAAGTATCCACTTTTTCCACAAGGTCCGCAACCGCATCGACTGAGACGATGCCTCCTGCGGGTGCGTACAAGGGTAGATTGGCCAATGCATCTAGGCTTCCTATCTCTCCGTCACGACTGTAGAGAAATACATCGATACGTTGCCCATCTAGGAGAAACTCGTCCACATAAGCACCGTCGGTGAGAGCAGACAAGGCGAAGCCAAACGACTGGTTCGTGAATCCCAGTTCGGCGGCTCGATCCCAATTGGGGCGAATTTCCACCATGGGTTGTTGCAGGCTCAATGCGGAAGGTTCGGAGTTTACCTGGGGTGAATCGAGTACCTCGAATGCTCTTCGATAGGCCTTGTCGGCGACAGTGTAAATTATGGAAAGATCCGCTCCACTTATATCCAGATTTACGCTACGAGAACCTCCGTCGTTGCTGGAAATGATCGATCCTCGACTATTGAAATTTCTTATGCCCGGAAATTTCTTAAAGTAGTTGGAAAATACATCGCTGAGTTCATCGATGCGTGTAGGATCTTCGCATTCAGCCACGATTTGTATCATCCCAGTCCTCAAAATCATCAGCATTCGGGCAATCGGGGGAACGTCTCCTTTGAGGAGGACTTCGCCGTCAGGATTGAGCCGGGTCATGTAAGGGGCGAAATAATCATTCACCTCTCGGGCAATTTCGTCCATCGTCTCAAGGTTATATCCGGGAGGCATTATAAGCCGCGAGAAAATCTTAGCTTCTTCTCCTTCCGGGAGATACTCGGCAGAAGGGGTTAGCGTATAGATGATCAAAAAGCTTAGCCCCGCGGTCGCCAGGGCTCCTGCTAAAGCTCGTTTCCAGGAATAGGCGATTTTTCGGACAGATTGATCGAAGAATGTGAATACCTTAGAAGGTGGCTTTCGATTCGATTCGTCCCGTCCTAAGCGTTCAAAGCGAGTGGAAGCGGTTGGGATGATCGCAATTGCCACGAGCATCGAAGCGAAAATAGCTCCGGAAATGGCTATTGAAATATCGGAGAACAATTGGCCTGCCTCCTCTTCGATCAGCCAAATGGGGGCGAAGACAATTATGGTTGTCAGAGTGGAAGCGAGAATGGAGGACCAGACATCACTGACTCCTTTGAGGGCTGCTTCGACGCGACCCATTCCTTTGCGTCGAAGCTTTTCGATACTCTCCAGCACGACGATTGCGTTGTCCACGGTCATCCCGATGGCGAAGGCAACTCCTGCCAGAGAAATGACGTTGATGGTACGGTCCGCGGCTAGCAGACCGATAAAAGCTGAAATCGTGCAAACTGGAATCCCCAGTACGCAGAGTAGAGTGCCGGGTACGGAGCGAAGGAAAAGCCACAACACAAGGGTTGCTGCGAGAGCGCCGACGATCAAGTTTCTCCATACGTTTTGGATGGATGCTTCAACATAGCGAACATCGTCGCTAGTCTTGTAAATCAAAAGTCCTTCGGGTCCTAGGACGTCGCGATTGATTTCCTCAATGGCGAGTTCCATAGCGTCTCGTATTTCGATTACGTTGGTGCCGATTTCTCGAGATACGGATGCGAATATGCTGGGCCGGCCCTCTTGGTAGCTTAAGGTTCTCGCTTCGTAGAGGCCCAGCTCAATCTCAGCGACATCTCCAAGCGTTGTCACGGAATCGCCACTACGCTTTAGGATGATCGACGAAAGCTCATCGGGGGTATCGAGTCTTCCAATCGTTCTAACCAGATAGGAACGTTTCCCGCTACTGATATCTCCTGCGGAAATGTCCCGGTTGCGATCGCGAATAGAGTTCCGCAATTCTTGAATCGTAAGACCCACGGAAGCCAGACGGGCGAGGTCAACCGTAACTCGGATCTGCTGTTCGGGCGCTCCTTGCATACGCACTTGCGATACTCCGGGAACCCGTTCCATACGTGGCCTTACCCGCTCCTCAATAAAATCAAACATTCGCAAAACTTCTTCCGGCGTTCGCTTCCCAGAAATGTCCTGAATGGAGTAAAACATGAACGCATTAGAGGAGAAGGAAGTGGCGAGGACGCGCGGTTCATCCACGTTCTCAGGATAGGTGGGAACTTGGCTCAAAGCATTGAGAACCCGGATCAGGGCGTCGTTCGTGTCAACGGTCGCGGGAAACTCGAGTTCAATCGAGGCGGAACCGGTGGATGACGAGGAAATCATTCGCTGTAGCCCAGCGACGTTTTGCAAATAGTCCTCTTGCTGAATAAGAATTTCCTTCTCCACGTCTTGAGGAGTGGCTCCGGGCCAGCTGGTTACTACGGAAATCGTGCGGACGTCCAAGTCAGGAATCATCTGGACGGGTATTCGCATCGCTGCGACAATTCCCAATACGAAAATGAGCAGTGCGATCACTGCCACCTGTACGCCGTGTTTGATGCACCAGTCGAACATTCTAGCGGGGCTCCTTTCTGTTGCCAGAAGCATCGGTTATCTGGACAGGCTGCTCTTGCTGTAGGGATTCGTTCCCTCGAACCACGACGAGTTCAGATTCCTCGAGCCCGGAGACGACCTCGATCCGATTGCCGCGAGTGCTGCCCAGTTCTACTTCTCGCAGTTTCGCTCGATACTCGCCGTTTGCATTTTGAGCCACCCAGACAACGGTCCTGCCATCGTCATATCGGATAATCGCGTCGCGGGATATTACGAGTTGGCTGGTCTTAGAAGCTGGCCTAAAGCTCGCCTCTGCGGACATGCCTGGCTTAACGTCATTGGGAGGATTGTCTAGGGCAAGTCGCACCATGAAGGTGCGCGTTTGAGGGTTCACTTTAGGAGATCGCGCCTCTATCCGGGCGGGGATAGGTTGATCCTCTCTTCTCGAAAGATAGACCGATACCGATTGGGTTTGCAAAACGACATCCAGCTGTTCCTGAGGAACCTCTAGATCGAGCCGTAGTTCGCTGGTGCCCACGAAGTGGAGGACAGGGTTGCCCGTTTGAACCCATTCGCCCACCTCGGCCCTTTTCGAAATGACTACGCCGTCGAATGGCGCGATGATCTGATGTCGCTGCACGATTTCTCGCTGGCGTTCCACGGCATTGGTTGCTTGTTGCACGGCAACCTCGGAAAGTAGAAAAGCGGTTTCTCTCGTTTCGCGTTCGGTACGCGGAAAATTGGCGTCGCCGAGTTGCTTTGCCTCGTTGAGGCGACGTTCCGCGTTTGCTTTCTCCGCCAGAGCTGCCTCGAGGGCGAGCTCCTTTTCTTTGAGCTCAATACCCGCAAGGGTGTCGTCGAGACGGACGAGGACGTCGCCTCGTTTGGCGGTGAAGCCCGTTTCCGCATCGGCGACAGAGACTAGCCCCGCCACACGAGGCGAGAGATCGGCTTCGCGTTTGGCCGTTATGGTTCCACTGAATCGGAAGACTGCGGGTTCAGCATTGGTTTCAGGCTTTTCCACCTCAACCGGTGGGGCATTTTGCGCGAGTGCGGTGTGGTGGGCAAGCGCTAGGAATCCCGCGAGGGCAAGTAAGGAGTAGCGGAGAGAGTTGTCTTTTATAAAGATCATGAGGAAATTTCTTTGTCTGAGCCCATTGGCAGCCAGGACCCACCTAGGGCCCTTAGCAGATTGACTGTATTTACAAATTGGGAACGCTGGACTTGTACAAATTGTTGTTCGATATCGAGAGCGGTACGCTCCGCATCTAGAGCTGTAATAAAGTCCACCAGTCCACGCTCGTATTGGATCGACGAAATTTCCCGAGCTCTCTGCGCGGCGTTGACCGCTCGGGTGAGTGAGTCGGATTGCTGCTCCAACAAGTGGGTGGATTGAAGTAAGTCATCGACTTCTGTGATTGCCTCAATGGCGACTTGTTTGAATTCCTCCAGCCGCTGCTCATATAGGGCTCTGTTTTGGGCTAGCCTCGCTCGGAGACGACCTCCTCTGAAAAAAGGAAGCGAGCCCCGCGCCCCTAAGTTTTCCAGATAGGACGAGGGTTTAAAAAGTTCATCCCAATTGTAACCGGCGTAGCCAATCGTGCCTGAAAGGGAAATTTGAGGAAAGAAGGACGCCTTAACAATGCCAACTTGCTCACTGGCGGCCGCTAGGAGAAACTCGGCCTGTTTGACGTCTGGTCTGCGTGTCAGAAGCGCTCCTGGCAGACCGGCCGGTATCTCGGGAAGGCTGTGTTCCAGCGGTTTGGGCTTAAAATCGAATGTGGATGGGGTTTCACCAACGAGCACGCCAAGCGCGTAGACGAAACTGTTCTGGATGCGCCTTAGTTCGAATAGGCGGGCCTCGGCCGTGGCCAGGAGCGTCTCGGATTGGGCCACGTCTAGTTCGCTAACCGTTCCGGTGGCGAAGCGTTCCTGAACTAGCTCGAGGGACTTTTGGCGTGTGTCTCGGCCTTTTTCTAGAAGTTCGATTTCCGACTGAAGCGAGTTTGCTTGAAAGTAGAACAACGCTACGTCCGCTTGGAGGGTGAACAATATTTCGTAGTAGAGAGCCTCTTGCGCCGCAGCGTTTGCTTCGGCGGATCGGATGCTTTTCCGGATGCGTCCAAACAGGTCGAGCTCCCAGCCTGCGGAAAGCGCCGCGTCAAAGCGTTCGCCGCTATCAGAAATTCCGTCGGGCGAGATGGCGGCTGACTCTGAAAAGGAGTTTGCGGATAGGGAGCCGTCAATCTGCGGCCACGCATCGGAACGGAATTGGCGGGTGATCGCGCGGGCCGACTGGACGGACTGGTACGCGGCTCTGAGATTGTGGTTTCGGGTTTGGGCGGCTTCGAGAAGCTCCTGCAAAGGCTCCAATTCAAAAAGTGAAATCCACTCACGTGTCGCATTGGCCGAATTACCGGATTGGACCTCCGAATTGAGAAACTGGTCTGGGGCGTCAAGCTCCGGAACGGGAGGCGAAGGAATGATGGCGCAGCCCGATAAGATAGAAAGGGAGCAGATTGACATATAGCCTATGCTCTTTCTGAGCGAACTCGTACCCTCATGGACAGGGAGCCAATCGACTAGGCGGGACAAATTGCTTCGTTGGGAGCAGTTCGAAGAAACAATTTTGAGGTGCGATGAATGCATAGTCTGTGGCAGAAGTGAAAGGGCGAGCACTTTGACATAGTGTGCGGTCCTTCGGCTAAATCATCTACGTTTCTACAGAGGCAAGGCAATCGTTTTATGGATAGATTGGAATTGCGCTTCGCAATTCTGCGTAACCCAAACAGGGATACGAGTTTTGTGCGTTCAAGTGTCTTCCTGTGCGGTACTTTTTAGATTGCGGGCATTCGTGAACATGGGATTCTTCGTCGGGACGTTTTCAGTGAAAAAGCTTCCAATCAAATTCTATCTCCAAACCGGGCTCTGTGCGGCCCTTTGGGGAAGCGCGTTCCCAATAATCAAGCTGAGTTACGCGCATCTTGGCTTGGAGACTTACGGGGAGAAGCTGCTCTTTGCGGGGACACGGTTTACGCTCGCGGGTATGATCGTGATGCTTTTCTGCCGTCGAAGTGTTTGGAAAAGCTACGTCGACGCTCCCAAGGGGTTGCTATTCGGAGTCGTTCTGGGACAGACCTTCGGGCAGTACGTATTTTTTTACTACGGATTGAGTGTATCGAGTGGGGCTTTGGGAGCATTGTTGAACGGTTCTGGTAGCATCATTTGGGTGCTCCTCGCTCCATTGATGGCGAAGTCGGCCTTTCCGTCGGGGAAACAATGGTTGGCCCTGATGACTTGCGTCATGGGGATTTCAATTGCTGTCTACGCTCCGGGCGTTGGGAGTGGAAACGTCACTCATGGAGTGGTCTCTTTTGCGCTAGTAGGACTTTCAGGCGCTATGGGCGCGATCGCGATGAAGCAAATCGCACCGACCGTTGGAAGCAGGACTGTGACGGCATTGTCACTTTTCATCGGGGGGCTTATGTTGTCGGTTGTCGGTTCTTACGAATGGCGGGCGTTTGCCAGTGAGTATTCGTTAGCCACGTTTGGTGTTACGGTTTATCTTGCTCTTCTATCTGCGACCGCGTTTGCCCTTTGGAATCGGCTTATTGAGCTCTACAGTGTTAATGTGCTTTCTGCATTTCGATTCTTGATACCGCTATTTGGTGTGGTCGAATCGGCAATCTTTCTAAAGAATGAAACGGTAGGAATCGGAATTGTAGTTGGAGGTGTGATACTAATCGGATCTCTTTATGCGATGAGTCGCTTGGAGGATGGAACGCAAGATAAGTGATCATGAGCCTTGTGTCTCTTGAATGAAAAATATAAGTCCATAAATGTGAAAATTCTGCATCAACGTAATTCATCGTCGCACGAGAGGAAGAGATTAGGCCCCTATGAAATCGAATCCTTGATCGCTCCGGATCAGGAGGGGCAGTTCACTGCTTATCGTGTAAGGGTCGAAGCAGGCCAAGAAACGAGTGAGAGCTATCACAAAATCGCCGAGGAATGCTATTATGTGGTCAGCGGGGCTGGAAAGGCGATACTAGATGATTCTGAATACAAGTTAAACCCCGGAGATTTTCTGCGTTTGCCACCCGGGACGCGGCACAAGTTTGTCACGAGCGACTCCCCGCTCGAAATGCTGGACATCCATTCCCCTGGCTCGCGGCCGGATCGGGATGTGTATTTTGTGGGTGAGACACCGGAAGGGTTTACCGCGAAAGAATAGATTGGGGGTCCTCAAGAGAATTTCTAGCCGCGAGCAATAGCTCTTTTGCGGGTGAAAGCCTCTCGTGGGTGGCAGCAGAGGTTGCTGAGTAGGATAGGGCCGAAGTCGCGCTGTCGATCATAGGCTGGGTTGGAGAGCTCAGATATCGACCGCTCAGGGAGAAAGTTTATGGTCCAGATCGGTGATATGCTATCGGAGGACTGGGCCAGCTTTCCCTACCTAGATTCGGCATTCGTCAATCTGAAAATCTATGGGCTCGAAGAGACACCCATTTGTTCCGCAGGAACGACAAGCGAAGCGATGTTAAAATTTATTTCCCCACTACCAAGGCGCTTTGTCGACTCGGAGAAACTTCAAAACTTCAGGGGGTGGACCGTCGAACCTGGCCAGGGCGACGTTGCCGACGTAGCCGACTTCTCGAGCGCCTTCGTTGGTGGTGTAGTAGCCGCCCATGCTTAGGTCACGGTATTTGGCGAAGAACTCAGCCGCATTCTTGTATCTACGTTTCGCTTTCGGGAGGTAGCAAATGTCGTCGCAGATTTTGGTCTGCTGCGCCTCCGAGAGATTGTAAAACGGTTTTTTGAAACGCTTTTGAGACTCGTCGTTGATCCACTTGAGTCCAGGGAGAATGACTTCGCGGTCGCCAACCTGATCCGGGTAGGGCGCGCTTACCCATTCGTCGATAAAGTCGGGTACCTTCAGTTCGCTGGCGCTGGGGGAGTTGCCTGTTCTCGGAAGAATGACGTCTGAAAGGGCAGTGACCGTCTTGAGTTGTTCCGCATTTAGGATACGTTCCCAGGGAGGACTCTCGGGTATAACGAGATTTGGATCGGAACCATAGCCTTGAGGGGTGGGGATGGATGGACCGGATTGTCCGAAGGACCCCGTATTCAGAAATGGAACGGTGGCGGATGCGGTGAGCATCCATTTGATCGCGGATCGGCGATCCATACGTTTGGATTCGACTAGCTCACGACGAGTAGATTCGTTTAGGGTATCCATATTAAATGTTTCCTTTCTTCATTTCGTCCATCATGTAGTCGGCCGATCGCCAGGCGAGGGCCATGATGGTTAGGGTTGGGTTCTTGTCGGCGTTGGAGCAGAAGGGGCCTCCGTCAGTGATGAATAGGTTTTTGACGTCCCAGGTTTGACTGAATTCATTGCATACGGACGTTTTGGAATTGGCTCCCATAATCGTTCCGCCGACTTCGTGAATGATCAATCCGCCAGGGAGAATCGCTTTCTTACCGGTCGTATCAACTTCGTCTGTGATCGTCCCACCCATCTCTGTAATCAGCTCGGCAAAGGTTTTATGCATGTGAGCCGCTTGCCTGATTTCGTAATCGCTCCATTTCCAATGAAACTTAGCAACTGGAATACCCCACTTGTCGGTTACTTTATCGTCGATTTCCAAATAGCAGTCATCGTTCGGTACCATTTCCCCGCGGCCGGCGTAGCTCATGAAGCTTCCGTAATAGCGTCGAGCGTCCTCCTTCAATTGCTTCCCATAACTGCCTCCCGTATAATCTTCGAGTCCATTAAACGTTCCGACTCTTGGGGTGCCGCGACTACCTCCCATTTCGATGTGGTAACCTCTTGGGAAGTCTAATTTACCCGCTAACTGTTCTTTGTAGAGCCACCAAGGTACATAGGAATGGCCTCCTCCAGCACCGTCTTCATTATGTGGCGGCATATTTTCCCAGGCGGGGATTTGCCCTCCGAGGCCGGCTCCCACTGTATCCATAATATATTTTCCCACTTTCCCAGAGGAATTGGCGATGCCGTTGGGAAAAAGGGCGCTCTTGGAATTGAGCATGATGCGAGCTGATTCACACGAACTGGCAGCGAGAGCAACGATCTTCCCTTTAACCGAGTAGTCGAGGCCCGTGGTCTTATCGATAAAGTTGACTCCAGTCGCCTTTCCAGTGGCGTCGATTTCGACCTCGCGGGCCATGGCGTCGGTGATGATGTCCAGGTTGCCTGATGCGAGGGCGGGCGGAATGTGGACGGTAGTCGATTGGTAATTCGCTTTGATCGAGCAACCGCGACCGCAAGGAGTGGCCCAGAAGCAAGCGAGACGCTGGTCCATTTCCTGAGCGAGAATCCGGGCCGCTTTCGGGTTGTTCGGATGAAGCCGCTTGGGGATCTTCTTTGAGTTGAGGCGCTCGCTGAGGACGGCCCGGTGGATGGGGATGACGGGTATACCCAGTTTCTGGGCATGTTTGCGGGTGTATATCTCGCTGGCGCGAGCCTTGGGCGGAGCTTGGAGAACGCCCTCAGGAGAGTTGGGAGTGTTTTCTAGTCCTTCGTTGCTTCCGTAGACGCCGATCAGGGATTCTACTTTGTCGTAATAGGGTTCCACATCCGAGTAGCCGATGGGCCAGTCGATACCCACGCCGTCACGACTTTTGCCTTTGAAATCATACTCGCCATTGCGAAGCGAAATGCGACCCCAGTGATTGGTCCGTCCCCCGAGCATGCGAGCTCGCCACCACCAGAATTGCTCTTCTGACTTTTCGGAAGCATTGGTGTAGGGTTCGTGTGGGACTTTCCATCCACCATCGACGGTAGCATCGTAGAACCCGAAAGGCTTTTCAGGAGTGCCGCTGTCCCTCAAAGGCGCTTGGTGGCGCGTCTGGAACATGGGGGTCTCCTTAACCGGATCGTAGTCACGCCCCGCTTCCAGCATGAGGACTTTAGCGCCATCCATAGCGAGTGTATAGGCGGTCTGTCCGCCAGCAGCTCCTGATCCAACGACAATGACGTCGTATTCCGGCTTGGTTTTTCCTGCGTTTATGTGAGGCATTTTAAAAGATGAAGGGTGAAAACGGGAATCGAGTAGTGAGAAGAACTCGGAATTGGTTTAGGGTTAAGTTTGGGGCGCTAGCGTTCTCTGGCAAGAGATGATTAGATAGAATTTTCAGTGTCCGTTTCTTGGTGAATGTCTCTTGCTTCTTGGGCAGGGCACGGCGCGAGGGCCGCTTCCTGTACAACCGACGCGGCGTAGTGTGAACGACAGCCCTGCCGCACAAGTGCGGCTCGTCGGGCAGTCGCAACCAGTCTTTGCGACTTCCCAAAAGACAAATGCTCTCGCTATCTTGGAGTCTGATTCTCCCGTTTTTTCAGTTCTTTACTCTGGATGTCTCGGATGAGTATAGTATAGGTGGTGGACTTGTCGAAGACCTTTGGGGAGAGTGCCTCCCCACTTTTTACGGGTAGGGTGTATTCAATTTCACCTGTCGACTCGTTGATAACCTGGATGTTGGTTGCCGCATCTGGAACTTTCAATTCGGCCAAGTGCCCTGCGGCTTTCCGGCCGTATTGCTTTTCCACGCCGATGGTAACCGGCCACCCGAAATATTGTCCTCGATTATTCTGAGGGGCCCAGTTTTCATCAGGTCCCCAGTTTTCCACGACAGCTTCGAGTGTATCTTTCTTGAATCGAATGATTCCATAACCGCTTCCGGTTCCCCGAAGCCTCTCGATCATGGTGTTGTCAGATGGCTGAAATTCGGGGTTGTAGGTATCAGGACGATTATTGACCGCCCAGACATTGACTTTGTTGCGGAAGCCGTCGAGAAACTCGCCGGTGTATTCAGGAAATCCTAGCTGTCGATTCTTGCCAGGCTCGAGTGGGTCCCAAAGCCGCTTGTATCCATTGGCAATACCAGGGGGGGCGAAAGACCAGCCGGAGTCGTTCCAGTCGTCGATGCCATGGTGAGTTAGAGTGCCCACATGCTGGTCACCGTGAATCATGATGGCGTGGGCTCTGCGAATGATTTCCAGAGCCCGATTGCGCCCACTTTGAGGCCAGCCATTGGAGTCGAGATCTGCGGCAAGACGGCTATTGGGTCCACCATGTGTTGTGGCGACGGAGCCGAAAGGCGATTGGGATAGCACGGCCTTCATCTTGTCATTTTTCCAGTCATTGGCCCAATGCTCGAGGAACGTTAATTGGCGTTCTCCAAGAAGTCTAAGTCCCGGCTTGTCCAGTTGAGTCGTGTCGTAGTCTGGGTCCATGACATGGTCGAGGCGGGAGCTGCCGCCGACCGGTTCGTCGAGAACATCGCCAGGAGACGATTTAAACTTGCGGTCTTCCAGTATGGCGAAGCTTACGCCTCCCACATTGAGTTCCGTATAGTAAACGGTTATCCCTTGTTTGACAGGAGTCGGGTTAAACGGGTCTGGCAAGTGGGAAACCTGCGTTCGTTGAACCATGTTCACGAATTTCGGGTGCATGTTGTAGCCCCCGAAGCTGCTAGTCGATTTGGCTTCCTCAGGCATTGCGGCGCCCCCTTGGCCCCATATGTTGCCATGGTAAACGTCGTGGTCGTCCGGAATGATGACCGAGGGGCGGTCTTTCAGGACATCGCGAAAGCTCCAGCCGAAGAGCCAGTATTTCTGCAGGTAGTTAAGCGAGGCTCGAGGAACATCTGCATCGGAGTGAGTCCGTACGACGTTGTAGCCGGCGACACTTTCGTAGATCTGGTCGCCGGCGAAAAAGACGAGATCCGGATTTTGGGCTTTGACGCTCGCGGAGATGTACTGATTCGGGAAAGCGTAGTCGACCATACACGATAGGGCGGCGAGCTTGATTTCCGGTTGGTCGGTAGGATTTTTGCGGATACGGCCTTCCCAATAATCGGTTTTCGAACCGTCCGCAGTTTCGTATTCAAAACTCAATCGATAGTCCGCATCTTTTGCGCTATCCCAAGATTCAATACGAAAATGGGAGGTGCGAGAAAGCGGGTCGTAGGCACTTCTTCCAATCGGCTTCCACTGGCCATCCTGTTTTAGAGATAGAATGACCGTTTTGTTTTCGCCACTGCCGACGGGAGCGACGTGAGCGGTCATCTTTAGAATGTTTTCGTGGAGGGTGTATTGGGACCATAGGAGTGGTCCGAAACGCTGCTCCTCTTTGCTCGTGATTTTGTCGCCTGAGACTTCCCAATCTGTGAACCAGAAGCGGTAGTCGCCGTTTGAACCGGCACGTCGGGAGGCGTTGGACTGGCCGCTGTTGTCAATGGGGCCCGCGAACAAGCTGATATTGCCAATGAGAGGATCGCTTTTTATCGTAGCGGAAAATCGGCCAACAACCCGGTTCGGACGCTTTCCAGATGCTGCTAGCAGAGTTGCAGTGGCATTGGATCCAAAGCAATCGATTTGGATATCGAGCTGGAGATCGCCCAGCAATTTGGGATCAATAGCCTCGGGCGAAAATTTGTTGCCAATGAATAGTTTTCCTTCTGTGGTGACGCCCGCGTTGACGCCGCTACTGCCAAACAGATTAGAGCGGTATTCTTCTGGCATTGCCCCGACTACCGCGAATCGAAATCCGACCGCTCCTAGTCCTTCTTCCTTTGAATGGTCGCGAAGGGAACCGGCACGTACTTTCATTTTGAAGCTGCCGTTGCCGGGTTTCATCTGGTGGGTAAGAAGTTGAAGGTCATGCCCCCGTCCACCTTGAGTGATTTCGACGCGTCCGTCGGAAAGCTGCCAATCCATCATTGGCGTCGTCCAGATTTCCGGGGAGATCCAGGGCCGAGTGACGTTTTCTGGAAGGTTGAGAGAGTAGTCAGTCGCGTAAAGGACAGACGAGAGTGCGAGTACTGCGAATACAGGTAAGCGAAATAACTTCATGGTAGTTAGGTTTTTAAACGAAAATGGATTAGATGAGTGTTGGTTTTTAACAACGTTCCGATGTCACTTGATCGCTCGTTGAAACTCGCGGCAGGATCCTCGCGTTGCGAGGGCAGGATTGAAAATTAGGTCGAACACTTGGTAGGGCTGCAGCGTCCCGCTGTGCCGCGTATTTTGAAAAATGCTGGGCACTGCGGCGGACCGGGACGGTCTCGCTCTACCAATTTTTAATTCGGATTCGAGTGTTTGTGTATTCATTCTTTAGGGGCGTTTCTGCTGTGGCGCAAGTCTGCCTCGATCTCGGTTTGCTGCCCCTGGTCGCCGTTGGTCTCCATCCAGGCGAGAAGCTCGGATCGAAGTCTTTTCTTGATGTGAGCGTATTCAGGATTTGAGGCGAGGTTATTCCATTCGTGGTAGTCCTCCTCGATAAAGTAGAGTTCTTCTTCCGGGCGAAAGTGGTATCGCCTTACTTTTTCCGCGGCGTCGGGATCATGGTCCGCTTTTCTTTTCCACGAGTTGAAGACCTGTGATTCCCCCCATTTGGTATCCTCAGGGATAGTGACTACATTTTCGAATTTCACTTCGGGAGTGAAATTCCAGATGTACTTGTATTTTAACGACCGGACGGAACGAATTCCAAAATGGTCGGGAGCGTTTATGATGCCTCGGGTCGTCATTTCTGAGAAAACGTATTTCTTGTGTTCGACCGCTTGGCCCGCGAAGAGTGGCAAAAGGCTTTTACCGTCAAGAACGGGGGCGGGTACCCCGCCAGCAGCCTCTACGAAAGTAGGCACGACATCGGCGTATTCTATCAGCGCTTCGCAAATGGATCCGGGTTCGATTTTCCCGGGCCATCGAGCGATGAAACCAGTATGCAGTCCGGCGTCGTAGAGGGTCCATTTGGCGAAAGGCAGGCTGGACCCCTGCTCCGTAGTGGCGATGAAAAGGGTGTCGTCGACCAGGTCATACTTGGAAATCAAATCGAGGGCCTGCCCAACCTGACCATCGAAGTAAGTCGTTTCGGCCAGGTAGCGAACCATGGCGTCTCGCGTTTCCGGCGTATCGACAAAAGTATAGGGCAGCTGAATATCCTCGGCCGAGTACTGGCTGGGGTCGCCTTTGTCCCAAGGGGCGTGGGGTTCGTTGGAAGTGAGGAAGAGGCAGAAGGGGGTGTCCTCCTGTTGACACGATTTTATGAACGCTTCGACGGCCTCAAAGTCGGGATTGTTGCCTTGGCTCAAGTACTCGAAAGGAAAGGCTGACCTCGGTTTGATGTGGGTTTTGCCACTGAGCGCGACCCGATAGCCGAGCGGTTCGAGATAGTGGGCTATGCTCTGGATCCCCGGTTTGACGAAGGTGTGATTCGGGTAGGCGCCGGTTTTTACAGGAGACTGTCCGGTGTACAAGTTGTGGCGGGTGGGTGAGCAAGTGGGAGCGGCTTGGAAGCAATTGGTGAACCGCATGCCTTCTTTAGCCAGTCCGTCCATGTGGGGGGTGATGGCCTGGCCTCCATAGCAGCCTACATCGAAGTGGCTCAAATCATCCGCGAGTACGAAGACGAAATTGGGCTTATTCTTGGAGGCGACCAGGCCTGCGAAGATTTGAGAAACAAGAAAAAGGGCGAGTGCGGGTCTCATGATATTATCTAGAAAGCGAAAACGGAGATGGTAAGCGATAAATGACTTATAAGGGTTCTGTCTATCGAAACTCGGTCAACTTGTCAAAAAGGGCACTTGCGAGTGACCACAAACTCCCCAAAAGTGTTGTCCATCGCTGGTTCCCTTGCGGGAACTAAGAGTACCCCAGACTATCGTCTGACCCTATGAACTCAACCTGGACCTTTCGTCAAAACGCAAAAATCGCAAGGCTCGCCCTTCTCGGTGCGGCGTCTACCTGCGCTTTTGCGCTCGTTTTGAGGGGAGAAGCGATCGATTTCAATCGAGACATCCTGCCTGTGCTCTCTGACAACTGTTTCAAGTGTCACGGTCCCGATGAAGAATTCCGGGAGGCAGATTTGAGGCTAGACACGAGGGATGGGGCGACTGCGGATCTGGGGGACGGTTATTTTGCCATTGTTCCTGGCAACCCGAGCGAGAGTGAGGTGGTCTGGCGGATCAATGCGGACGACGAGGAGGATTTGATGCCCCCAAAGGACTCAAATCTGTCGCTTTCCCCTGAAGAGAAGGAGCGGATTAGCCAATGGATTGCGGAAGGGGCGGAGTGGAAGAACCACTGGTCGTTCGAGCCAGTAGTGAGGCCGGAGCTTCCGAAGGTTGAGGATTCGGAATGGAGCCGTAACGGAATTGACCGATTTGTGCTCGCCCGGCTGGAGGAAGAGGGAATTAAACCATCTCCCGAAGCGGAAAAGGAAACCCTGATTCGCCGATTGAGTCTCGATTTGACGGGTTTGCCGCCGACCCCTGAAGAAGTGGACCAGTTCTTGGGTGACGACTCCCCTGATGCGTACGAACGATTGGTAGACCGGTTATTGGCCTCGCATCGTTATGGAGAGACGATGGCGTTGCCCTGGTTGGACGCCGCCCGGTACGCGGATACCGATGGCTACCAAAATGATGGCCCGCGCGAAATGTGGCGCTGGCGGGACTGGGTGATTGATGCCTATAATCAGAACAAGCCGTTCGATGAATTCACGATAGAGCAACTAGCGGGAGACTTGCTGCCGAACCCGAGTCTGGATCAAATCATAGCGACCGGGTTCAATCGAAATCACAGGTACAATTCTGAAGCCGGAATCGTATTCGAGGAATTCCGCTTAGAGAACGCCGTGGATCGGGTGGATACCGCCTCCACCGTTTGGATGGGGCTGACGATGGGCTGTGCGCGTTGTCATGACCACAAGTATGACCCGATCAGCACCAAGGAGTACTATCAGCTCATTTCCTATTTTAATAGCATCCCCGAGTCGGGCCGGGCAAAAAAGTTCGGCAACTCGGAACCTTGGATCCTGTCTCCAACCAAGAGTCAGTTCGATGAATTGGCTCGTAAGGATGCGGCGATCGAGAGTGCTCGAGACGCTTTGGAAAAACAGGAAAACGAATGGTCTAGAACTCAAGCTCTTTGGGAAGCGAATGGTTCCGAGGCGAGTCGTGAGACCGAGCTGCTGAAGCAAGGACGCACGTTTGCCTATAGTTTCGATGGAAACGAAGCATCGGTATCCGTTTTGAAGGGACAGCCTTGGTTTGGTAAGGGGGTTTTCGGTACAGCGGCGACGGTTGATGGGGAAAGTAGCTTTAACGTGGAGAGCGAAGGAACGTTTGCCAGCGAGCATCAATTTAGTGTGAGCTTCTGGGTCAAGCCGGATTCGGTCGAAGAAGGGGTGATTTTGTCGCGGCAAGACGATAACCAAAAGCGTCCGGGCATCGCAGCGGAGTTTGAGGACGGACATTTGCAGTTCTACATCATTACGCGATGGATCGCAGGGGTTGCCGCCATTGAAACTCTGGAAAAACAGGTTCCTGGCGAGTGGATGCATGTCGCTCTGGTTAACGACGGAACCAAGCGAGCGCAAGGCATGCGCATATTTGTAAATGGCAAACGGGCGGATACGCGGATTCTACATAATTCCAACAGTAACGACGGGCAGTATGCAAAGAAGGCTCAATTCCGTATTGGCGGGGGAGTATTCGGGGCCGATTTCCAGGGACAGATCGATGAATTGAGGATCTACACGCGGGAGTTGTGGGACGACGAAATCGCGATTTTGGCGGAACCCTTGAGGATTCGAGAGATCGCCTTGAAGAAGCCATCGCAGCGTTCTGTTTCAGAGAGCTCAAAGCTACGTGCCTACTATTTGGAGAATGAAGCGCCGCAGGATTTCAGAGATTTGTATTCAAGGCTTATTGACGCGCGAATAGATAGAACCGTCTACTACGATTCACTTCCGACCACAATGATTATGCAGGAGTTGCCAGAGCCAAGAGAGACCTTTGTGCGTAAGCGTGGGGTCTACAACCAATTTGGCGAAAAGGTAGAACGGAAACTTCCCGAGGCGATTTCGAGCTCGGATCAAGATTTTATGCCGAATCGCTTGGGTCTGGCTCAATGGCTTGTCAATGGCGAACATCCTCTGACCGGGCGCGTAGCGGCTAATCGTTACTGGCTCAAGTATTTTGGGAGAGGTTTGGTCAAGACGGCGGAAGACTTTGGCATCCAGGGTGAGCGACCCAGCCATCCTGAGTTGTTGGATTGGCTTGCGGACGAGTTTGTCCGCTTGAATTGGGATGTCAAAGCGATCCAAAAGCTGATCGTTACCAGCGCGACCTATCGACAGTCGTCGAGAATGACTCCCGATTTGCGAGAGCGCGATCCCGGGAATATTCTTTTGGCGAGAGGGCCTCGCGAGCGGCTTTCTTCTCACGCAACCCGAGATCAAGCCTTGGCGGTGAGCGGCTTGTTGGTGGAAAAAATAGGGGGTCCCTCGGTTAGTCCCTACCAGCCAGACCGGTTTTGGGAATTATTGAGTAATATGAAATACAAGCAATCTTCGGGTGAGGATTTGTACCGAAGAAGTTTGTACACAATCTGGAAGCGCACGATTCCGCCCCCTTCCATGGCTGTGCTGGACGCAGCGGACCGTGAGTCTTGTATCGTATCGACCAAGAGAACGAATACCCCGTTACAGGCGCTTGCCCTGCTGAACGAAAAGGCGTTTGTCGAAGCGGCTCGAAACTTTGGGCAGCGAATTTTGCTCGAAGGAGGAGATTCTATCGAATCGCAAGTGGAGTTTGCCTTTCGTTCGGTGACGGGCCGTTATCCGAGTGAGCGAGAGCGGGCGGTTCTCTACGGAGCGTATCGAGAGTATAAAGACGAATTTAATGGCGAGCCAGATGAGGCCCATAAGTTTATACGAATTGGGGAATCGAAACTCCAAGAGGGACTGGACCCCATACAGCTGGCTGCGGCAACTACCTTTGCGAATGTGCTTTTGAATTTGGACGAAGTGATAACTAAGGAGTAGAACGATATGGAAAATCACGACAATCATTTCTGCCGCCCGCTGGTTGATGGCGAGTGTCATAACTATTCCCAGCTTTCCGAAAATCCGCTTACGATGACCCGTCGCCAGTTTTTCGGGAAGTCGGCAAAGGGACTGGGGGGCGTTGCCTTGGCCTCCCTGTTGAATGAGAATCTCTTTTCCGCTCAATCCCCTGTCGGCGGTCTTCCCGGATTTCCCAATTTCGCTCCCAAGGCCAAACGAGTAATTTATCTTTTCCAATCGGGTGGCCCTTCGCAGATCGACATGTTCGACTACAAGCCGAATTTGAATGAGGTCCACGGTCAGGAGGTTCCTGATTCTGTCTTCAATGGGCAACGTCTCACCGGTATGACCGCGGGGCAGACGTCCTTTCCGGTGGCACGGTCTATCTACAATTTCGAGCAGGTTGGTCAGAGTGGCAATTGGCTAAATACTGATCTGATGCCCCATTTGGCGAAAGTGGCGGATGAGCTGTGCATCATTAAATCGATGCACACAGAAGCCATTAACCACGATCCTGCGATTACTTTTTTCCAATCAGGCTTCCAACTGGCAGGCCGCCCTAGCATTGGCGCTTGGCTATCCTATGGACTGGGTAGCATGAATGAGGACTTGCCGACATTTGTAGCCATGACCTCCAGTGGTTCGGGTACAGGGGGACAACCTCTTTACGACCGGTTGTGGGGGGCGGGGTTTTTGCCTTCTAAGCACCAGGGAGTGAAGTTTTCAGGAGGCAAGGATCCGGTTCTGTACTTGAATAATCCGGACGGAATGAGCTCCAAACTTCGCCGGAAGACTCTGGATCACATCGCAGCGATGAATCAGATGAAATTCGATGATTATGGCGACCCCGAGATTGAAACGCGAATCTCGCAGTACGAGATGGCGTTTCGGATGCAGACGTCGGTGCCTGAGCTGACCGATGTTTCATCCGAACCGGACAGCACCTTCGAGCTTTACGGTGAAGATGCGCGTAAACCGGGAACGTATGCCAACAACTGCTTGCTGGCCCGTCGCTTAGCGGAGCGCGACGTACGGTTTATACAGCTGTTTCACAGAGGGTGGGATGCCCACAACAATCTCCCGAATGTAAAGAAACGCCAATGCGGGTCCACCGATCAGGCCTCCGCCGGCTTGATCCAGGATCTCAAGCAGCGAGGCCTACTTAAAGATACGCTTGTTATTTGGGGAGGGGAGTTTGGCCGGACCGTGTATTGCCAGGATGAATTGACTGACAAAACCTATGGTCGGGATCATCATCCCCGCTGTTTTAGCATGTTCATGGCAGGTGGCGGATCTAATCCCGGTGTGAGCTATGGGGAGACGGATGATTTCAGCTACAACATTGCCAAAGACCCCGTAAGCGTCCATGATCTCCACGCGACGATTCTCAACCTGCTTGGGGTTGACCACAAGAAGCTCACCTATAAGTTCCAAGGCCGTCATTATAGGCTAACCGATGTTCACGGAAAAGTTATCAAGCCGTTGTTGGCGTGACTTTTGTGGAAATATCGGAACTACTTGCTGCTATAAATTAAACTATGAGACTCAGTACACGATTCATCTTCGCCTTTCTCAGCCTCTTTCCCCTAGGCACGCTGCTGTCGGGAGCGGGCTCGAATATAGTGATCATCCTCGTAGATGATATGGGTTATGGCGATTTAGGTTGCTACAATCAGGATTCCAAAATCCCTACACCTCATATTGACCAGCTGGCAAGTGAGGGTATGCGGTTTCGCGATGCCCATGCTCCGGGACCGCTCTGCCACATGTCTCGCTACGGACTGATGACCGGACGGTATCCATTTCGTATAGACGTAGGTGTTTGGCCGCAGCTGCCACTGATTGCCGAGGGGCAAATGACAATCGCTTCGTTGCTCAAGGCTCAAGGGTACCGCACATCCATGGTGGGGAAATGGCATCTGGGGTTTAAGGAAAATGGTTATGAGAACCCACTACCAGGCGGGCCGATCGATTGTGGATTTGATACGTACTTTGGGATTCGAGCCTCAACGGATATTCCTCCTTACTTCTACATTCGCGATGACATGGCGATTAGCCCTCCGACAGAATTTATCGAGCAGCGTCAAAGCGAAGGCTGGACTAACATTCAGGGCGAGTTCTGGCGCGAAGGCGGAATCGCTCCGGGTCTAGAGCTAAAGGACGTATTGCCTCGATTTACGAACGAGGCGATTGAAGTAATCGAAGACCATGCTCGAATTGGAGGTCGAAACAAGGAACCCTTGATGCTCTATCTTGCGTATCCAGCTCCCCATACGCCTTGGTTGCCCTCACCCGAATTTGTGGGCAAGAGCGGAGCCTCAATGTACGGCGACTTCTTGATGATGGTCGATAGCGAAATTGGGCGAGTATTGAGTTCTTTGGATCAAACCGAAATGGCGGAGGACACGATGGTTATTTTTACGTCTGACAATGGGCCAGTTTGGTACGATAGTGATGTGGAGCGCTTCGATCACGATTCTTCGGGAGGCTTGCGTGGGATGAAATCCGATGCTTGGGAAGCTGGTCACCGCATGCCTTTCATTGTTCGCTGGCCGGGTGAAGTGAAAAAGGGGAGCGTGAGCGATCACCTAGTTTGCTTTACCGATTTGCTTGCGACGTTTGCGGATATTCACGATGTGAAAATTCCTAAGGCGGTGGGTCCGGACAGTTTTAGTTTCCTGCCCGCCTTGAAGCAAAGAAAACCGAGAAAGACACCGATCAGAGAAACGTTCGTGATGAAGTCCGGAAGTGGAGGATTGATGACCATTCGGTCCGGCGATTGGAAGTTTATTGAAGGGCAAGGATCTGGAGGATTCTCGGGTAGAGTAAGGGGGTCGGATCCGCTCGCGGTTAAAGCCAGGGCGGAGGCTGCCCAAGAGCTCAAGGAGTCGGAACCTGAAGCCCAGCTTTACAATTTGAGCGAGGACATAGGAGAAACGATTAATCTTTTCGACGACAATCCCGAGATCGTGTCAGAGCTTCGGAGAGAAATGAACTACATCGTAACTTCGGGCAGCAGTCGGTAGCTGCAGTGTATTATGATCCATGCGACAGCGATTGTTTCTCCCGACGCTCGGATTGGAGAGAACGTGGAAATCGGTCCCTATGTTGTTGTTGAAGGCGATGTTGAAATTGGGGATGGTTCAAAGCTGGACAGTCATGCCATTGTGAAGAACGGTTCCCGGATCGGAAAGGATGTTTCGGTTGGTAACTATGTAGTGATCGGAGGTTTGCCTCAAGACCTAGGGTTTGATCCCGCTACGCGGACGTATGCGATTATTGGCGACGGAACAGAGCTTAGGGAAGGAGCGACTGTGAATCGAGCGACGCAACCTGAGGGGGCAACCGTCATAGGCGAGAATTGCTATTTAATGGCCCAGTCGCATGTGGGGCATGACTGTATTCTGGGTGAACGAGTGGTACTCGCCAATGTGGCCATGGTCGCTGGATTCGTGCAAATCGGACGATTCTCATTCGTGGGAGGAGGAGCCGGTATCCATCAGTACAATCGTATTGGCGAAGGGGTGATGATTGGAGGGAATGCAGCCATATCCCTGGATATTGCGCCCTTCACGATCGTCGCGGATCGAAATGAGCTTTATGGTTTGAATCTGGTTGGGCTTCGCCGACGCAAAGTTCCCCGTGATAGCATTCAGGCGTTGAGGACTTGCTATAAGGATGTCCTGGTGGAGTCGATCAATGTAAAGGCAAGAGCTTCCGAATTGTTGCAGGGTGAATACCGTGATATCGAAGAAGCGAGACACTTCCTAGAATTTTTCCAATCAGGAAAGCGCGGATTCGCCCGAGCCTCGCGGAATTAGGATTAAATTACTGAATTGCCAAGAGAACTTTGTGAAATCCATATATCCTCATGAAAATTAGAACCATAGTGCTAGCAGTCGTGTCGCTGTCCCTTTTTTGGGGCTGCTCCGAATCAAAAAACCCTCTAGTTTCGATGGACGAGGGAAGCGGTTGGATTTCCCTGTTTGATGGGAAGACTCTCGAGGGTTGGCGAGGTTATAACGGTAT
>CALDFV010000022.1 GCA_937942145.1 uncultured Opitutaceae bacterium | reverse complement strand
GCCCATAGCGGGTCGTCGGTTTGCACGCCTACCAGATACGGGATCATGACGGGTCGTTATAGTTGGCGCACGCAGCTGCAAAAGGGCGTCGTTTCAGGTTTTGCTCCGAACTTGATCGCCGAGGACAGGCCAACGGTAGCGAGTTTTCTAAAAGGCCATGGGTATGATACGGCAATTGTCGGAAAATGGCATTTGAATTTCCAATATCTCGATCCTGATTCCGGCGAAGCCTATTCTCAAAAAGAGCACAAGACGCCTCCTGTCGCAGCCCGCATCCCCGACGGGCCGCTAACGCGTGGATTCGATTACTTTCACGGATTTCACCATGCTCGGAATATGAAAGCGGTTATCGAGAATGACCGAGTGATTGAGCATGATGACGAAATCAATATGCTTCCACGTCTGACACGAGAAGCCGTTGAGTACATCGATTCTCGGGCTGGAAAAGAGAAGCCGTTTTTTCTCTACCTTCCGCTGGGTTCGCCACATAACCCTATCGTTCCGGGACCTGAATGGCAGGGGAAAAGCGGACTAGGTCCTCACGCGGATTTCGTCATGCAAACTGATAACGTGGTAGTGGAGGTTTCGGAGGCGCTCGAACGTCACGGACTGACAGAAAACACGCTTTTTATTTTCACGAGCGACAATGGAACGTCAAAGGCTGCTGGCATCGATAAGTTGGAGGCGCAAGGACATTTCCCTTCGGCTCATCTTCGCGGCTCGAAAGCGGATCTTTGGGATGGCGGGCATCGCGTACCTTTCATCGTGCGCTGGCCAGGAAAAGTGACGCCAGGCTCTCAGAATGATCAATTAATTTGTCTGACGGACTTGCTTTCCACAACAGCGGAAATCCTTGGCTCGAAGCTGCCTGCAGGTAGCGGCGAGGACAGCGTTAGTTTTCTGCCGGGATTATTTGGTAAGCGCATTGTATCGACTCGCAACGGAGTTATTCATCATTCGCACTCGGGTCATTTCGCCTATCGTCACGGCAAGTGGAAATTGCTGCTCGCCCGAGGTTCAGGCGGATGGTCCTCGCCTACGGAGAAAGAAGCCACAGGTGAACCTTTAGAGGCCCAGCTATACGATATGGAAAACGATGTCGGAGAAACGAATAACCTATTCGCGAAGAACCCGGAAGTCTCCGAACGCCTATTGGCTCTATTGGCTGCGGACGTAAATGCGGGCCGCAGTACAAAAGGTCCGAAGTCGACGAATGACATCGAGGAGATCGTTCTTTGGAAAAACGGGAAATAGACCTCCTTTAGGGCAACTCAGAAAACGCCCATCCTACACGCGCAAAACTAAAGACAACTTCATGGATGGGCCATTGCCTGCCTTTTCATTTGATTTCTCAATGTGTTCTTGATCTGGCCCATTTTCCGTCGATCTTCTCAACGGCCAACTTCTGGATATCCACCTTACGTTGTTCGATATCGATAGCCGGATCCGGGGCAGCTTCTTCCTCGGGCAACCACTTCACATGCTCAGCGATGACGCCAGCATAGTTCGCATCGTCGGCAAGGTTATGCCACTCTTCCTTGTCATTAAAATGGTCATACAATTCTTCGCTGCCATCCGCATAGCGGATGTACCGCCAGCGTGTCGAGCGCACCGCATGGTTCCCCGGCTCCCAAGTAGTAATCGCAGGAGACTTCTTTTTCCGGGACGGATCCTTTAGGAATTCAACTAGACTTTCCCCATCAAGACCTGGTTTCAATTCGATACCTGCGAGATCGCACAAAGTCGGAAAGAGGTCCAGCAGGCTAACCGGATCATGAAATACCGCTCCTGCTTTCGAGACACCAGGAGCGAGAATCACACAGACGCCTTTGGTACCTCGCTCCCATAATGTGAACTTTTGAGTATGATTTTTCTCACCCAGATGCCAACCGTGATCACTTACCAAGACGACAATGGTATTGTCTCGGTAAGGTGATCGTTCCAAGGCATCAAGAACATGACCTACGCAATCGTCGGCAAAACTGGTACAGGCCAGGTAGGCTTGAACCAGCTTTTTCCACCCTTCAGTGCCCGCTTCATCCAACACATCATCCAGCGTAGCGCGCAAAGCGAATTCAGCGCCTGGCCGTGGCACATCGGTCAGGTCACCTTCTAACACTGCCGGTAGCTGAATTTCTTCGAGCGGAAATCGATCGAAGTATTCCTTTGGCGCATAGAGTGGAAGATGCGGTCTGAAGATGCCACAAGCGATGAAGAACGGGTTGTTCCAGTCCTTCTCCAACTGCGACGCTATCCACTCGGCAACTTTCCAGTCCGACATCTCTTCACGTGGGATGTCCATCGGGCCCGCCTTAAAATGGGCAACCCGCATTGCTTCCTGCTGACTTTTGGAAGGCAAAGCGCCGGGAGGACGGTTTGAGTCAGTGGGAGCGTCCAGCGATGGATAGTAAGCATCCCAGGATTGCCTGTCCTGGTATCGATGAAACACCTTTCCGCTTCCTACTGCCGTGTAGCCGTGCTTCCGGAACCAATTTGGCAAGGAGTCTTCGTTTCTCAGTCGAGCACTTTCACGAAACCGAGTCTGCAGTTTATTGAAGTAGAGCCCCGAGTTGCTTGGACTAATGCCCGTCAGCATGGCAGTGCGCGAAGGATTACAGGCCGGCGACGCGCAATGAGCTTGGGCAAAAGAGACAGCTCGTTCGGCAAAGGTATCCATATTTGGCGTCAGTGCCTGAGGGTGACCCTTCAGAAAACCCGTCCAGTCGTTGAGATCATCCACTGAGATGAATAGGACGTTTGGTCGTTGGGTTTCGGCCGCACTCGCATAACAAGCGAGCGACAAATCAAACAGGATGATCAGCGATAAATAGCGAAGCATTTTTAGAATTACACTAAATCTTTAGAATCAATGTTAGATCACTTTATAGATAGAAAACTGCTCGGAACGATTATTATGGATCCTGATTTCAGCGGGTTCGGAATGACTCACTGAGAACGATGGCCACGATCTGGTCGAGAAATCCATTTTCCTGTTGAGCGAGATCATTTACGACTCGCTTGTCTCCAAAATTCAACTCTCGGCCGGTTCCGTATACCAGCAACTTTTCGGTCAAGCAACGGACGAAGAGTTCGTCGTTTTCGAGCAAGTAGCGTTTTAAGTCCGTGACATCCTGTATTCGAGTACCATCGGGGAGTTCAGCTACCGAATCAATTTCTGGCCCTTTTCGTGTCCCCTTCCCTTGATTCGCGTAAAATTGTGCGTCCAATTCAACGGATGCACCCACCGTGTAGACTGGATAAAACTCCCGCCATCGTCCTACAGGATCAAAATTCTCCATAACAAACCCTAGCGGATCAATCTTTTGGTGACAACGGGCGCAGGCCTGATCAGCCAGGTGGGCAAGCATCTGTTCGCGCATCGTCGTTGTTCCCGTTGTATCGGGAGCCACCGCCGGGACATCAGGTGGCGGCGGTGGGGTTGGCTGACCCAGGACATTTTCAAGCAACCAGACACCGCGATGAACGGGATGCGTATCCACACCGTTAGCGGTAGCCATCATAATGGACGCCAGGCCCAACAGACCACCTTGAGCACTTCCTTTGGGGAAAGTGACCCTTTGCATTTGTCGATCTTCAAGATCGCCCCCATAAATCTTGTTCAGTCTCTCATTTCTGTAGCTGAAACCCGGATCGATAAAGGTCTCCAAGCTGTGGTTTTCGAGCAGGATCTCCTCAAAGAACATTTCAGTCTCTACGATCATGGCATCCCGATCCGGGTTTATGAATTTAAGTAGGCGCGGATCTGGCATAATATCCTTGAGAATGCGCGTGCC
>CALDFV010000021.1 GCA_937942145.1 uncultured Opitutaceae bacterium | reverse complement strand
GGAGAAATAAAGGGGATTCAGGCTCCCTACGATGCGGAGGTGAACCAGGGTCACACTTGCTTGAAAGGCCGATATGCGTTCAAGTTTTACAATCATCCTGATCGTATCAAATCACCAATGATCAAAAGGAACGGCTCATTTGAGGAAGTGAGCTGGGATGAGGCGTATGACTACATTGCCTCGAAGTTTAATTACTACCGCGACGAATTTGGGCCAGATTCCTTGGCCGGAATTTCTTCAGCCCGTTGTACGAACGAGGAGAACTATTTGATGCAAAAGTTCTTCCGAGTCGTTGTCGGGACGAACAATATCGATGGGTGCGCTAGGGTTTGCCATTCGCCTACGGCGCTCGGAATGCAACGAACGTTTGGAACGGGAGCCGCCACGAACTCTGTCGAGGATCTCAACTACACGGACGCCATTATGGTGATCGGCGCCAATCCCACAGAAGGGCATCCGGTTACCGGAGCCAAGATGAAGCAGTTCGCCATTTCGGGCAAAACGACCATTGTCATTGATCCTCGTCGGACAGAGCTGGCTCGCTACGCGACATATCATATCCAGGTGCGGCCTGGAACCAACGTGGCAGCGCTTAACATGATGTTGCACTACATTGTGAAGGAAGGACTGGCAGACCAGGAGTTCATTGCCAATCGTACCGAGGGCTATGAGGATTTTTGCGAAGAGCTTCTCAAGCTTGACCTGGATGAGATGGAATCGATTTGCGGAGCGGATCGTGAGCTCGTGAGAAAAGCGGCCATCGCTTATGCGAGCGCGGACAAAGCGATGAGTTTTCATGGATTGGGGGTGACTGAGCATTCGCAAGGCACCTTTACGGTGATGCAGATCGCGGACCTCGCATTGATAACCGGGAACATTGGAAGGCGCGGCGTAGGCGTAAACCCATTACGGGGACAGAACAATGTTCAGGGAATGGCCGACATGGGAGCCCAGCCCTATCAAGGTGCGGGTTATATGGATGTAACGGATCCCGTAAATATTGCGAAGTACGAAGCGTTTTACGGCGTGGAAATGCCGCGGGAGATTGGTTGGAAGATTCCGGAAATGTACGATGCGGCGTTGCAGGGGAAATTGAAAGCCATGTGGGTGATCGGAGAAGATATGGTTCAGACCGATCCGAACAGCCAGCACGTAGCCAAAGCAATCGAAGCTCTCGATCTGGTTGTAGTGCAGGAGATCTTCATGACGCGTACGGCGGAAATGGCGGATGTTATTCTGCCGGGCGCCTCTTTCCTGGAGAAGAGTGGCACCTTTACGAATGGAGAGCGACGCGTGCAACGGGTGAACCAAGCGGTTGAACCTTTGGAAGGCACGAAGCCAGATGGGCAAATTGTTGTCGAGCTGATGAATCGCATGGGTTATGAGCAACCTGATTATGATCCCGCCACTCTCCTGGATGAAATTTCAGGAATCGTCCCTTTCTTTGCGGGCATAAAATGGGATGAGCTAGGCATCAATGGAAAGCAATGGCCGGTGGCGGCTAACGGGCAGGATACGCCAATCTTGCACAAGGAGACTTTCACTCGAGGCAAAGGCCTGTTCGCTTTCAATGCCTTTAAGGAAACGGAAGAGGTGGTTTCCAATTCGGAAAAATTTCCGTACATCCTAACAACCAATCGGAATCTTGAGCATTACAATTGTGGGGCTCAGACGCGACGCACGGCGAATGTTGAGATTGTCACAGAAGATGTGATATTCATTCATCCAGAGGATGCAGCAGAGAACGGTATCGAAGATACGGATATGGTTTGCGTCGAGTCTGAACGCGGAAAAATTGATATTAAGGCCAAGGTATCCGACGAAATTAAAAAGGGTGTACTCAGCACGACTTTTCACTTTCCCGAAGTGCTCGTGAACAACCTTACTTCGAGTATATCCGATTCCATCGCCATGTGCCCGGAATACAAGGTGGTTAGCGTGAAGATCCGCAAGGCGCGTAAGGTAGAGACGAGAGTGTAGGGAGTAGTTTTTAGAATAGGTCTTATCTTCTATTCTGGTTCCGATATTCTATTCTGGCTCTAGTCATCTGGTCGCGGAGACCGCCGTTTTCGAGGAAGCTCTTCTCTAGTTGGACGATTTGCTTGTCGAGCAGGGAATTGGCTTGGTGGACGAGGCACAGCGCGATATCCGCTACTATCTCTGTAGATCTAGTGTCCGCGAAAGCACGGTAGTCTTCGTAGGACTCTTCTTTGCGGCGTCCGAGTTTGCGGACGAAGAACGCTTCTTTGGAGTCCTTTTCCTAAATCGCATGATTGCGAGTGCGCAAGAAATCTTGGTAGTCGATGAGAAGTTCTTCGAGACTGGCTCTCGCGACATTTGTGAGCTTGAGCTCTATTTCGGTAGAGGTCTTGGCGGCTTTGCTGCCTTCCGCGATATTCTGCTTCCTGGAGCGAGCAGCTTGTATCATTTGGTCGATGGTGCGATCTCTCCTATGAAGGAAGCGGTCGCAGAATTGGTAGGTGAGATCGTAGACGATCTCCGCCTTTTCTGTACGATAGAAGCTGGGAGTAGTTGCCTGTTTGAGGCAAGAATCTCGAAGAATCAGAACTCATGGTAACAGTAGGAGTTGGGATTGTGGGAATAGGTCTTATGAGTCCTATAGGACCTATGATTGATTGAGAAACATTAGAGAGTGTTCCCTTCGAATGACAATGGCCAAAATGGGAGACCGGTCCTTTTTTGCTTGCTTGATTGATAAAATATCTTAAATTTCAGTAAATACTGAAAATATAAA
>CALDFV010000020.1 GCA_937942145.1 uncultured Opitutaceae bacterium | reverse complement strand
GAATCGGAAACACCTGTGTAAACCAACTGGTCCTGATGGAATTTTTGACCATCGTTGCTAGTCAAATTCATCACCTTCAACGCAGAACCCGTGTAGTCATCAGCATAGTTGGTTACCTCTTCGGCGAGAGTGCGGAATTTTCTCGATGCAGAAGGTTCCGAACCAGATTCCATCGGTGGACTTGCCTAAAGCGTAATTGGAAATAACCCAGTCGAGCTCATCATTCGGATTTGCTCGGTAGTTTCCCCCCTAACCCGCCTCGAAAAGCCCCCTGGTCGCATGCGGCACGGCCAAGGCGCTTGAAAGCCCCAACCAGGCAATCGCCCCAACCACGAGGATATATTTTGTAATCGTTTTTTCTTAGTAGGTAAATTTTGTTACCTCCATCGAGTCAACACGGTCGATCCCTCCCAATGGAGTCTTTCCGATTGCTCAGTTTAGATGATTGAAGCTCCTAAGTAAATCGGGCGAGGCTATGAGTAAGTTATCCGTAATGCGGTTGGGTCTACCGCTCAACTCTCCTAGTTCAACCATCTTAGATTGAAAAACGTTGCCCTCACTCATCATCGCTAAGGAAGATGCAAAAGAGTGAAACCGAGAATCAAACTAGCAGATACCAAAACCGCTGATGGAGGGACTTTGTCTCTGTTTGAGCAGGATGGGGACTACTCTATCAGCTTTGATGGCCAAGAACTCATGCACTCTCGCCTGAACGCCTCGGAGAAGCTGCTGGGAGAGCTTGGGCTCGCTCGACTTAAAATGCAATCGAGTGAACGCGTTCTCGTGGGTGGACTGGGACTGGGATTCACCCTTCAACGCGTCTTAACCACCATCCGAAAAGATTCCCAAATAGATCTCGTAGAACTCTTACCCGATGTCATCGATTGGAACCGCAACTACCTTTCCAATCTCAACGGCTACTTGCTCAAAGACGCCAGGGTTAAAGCGATCGCTCAAGATGTGATCCAAACGATTCGAGATGCCGCGCCCGAAAAATACGATGCAATCATCCTGGACGTCGACAACGGACCCATCGCTATGGTCTCGCCCGGAAATGACTCTCTCTATTCCCAAGCCGGATTATCAGGGCTTTTTCGAGCCCTTCGACCTGGAGGACGAGTGGTCGTGTGGTCCGCCGGGCCGGATAAGGGATTCGAAAAGCGCCTCAAACGAGCGGGTTTCGAAATGACGTCAGTTCCGGCAAAGTCACATGTTTCCGCAAAGCGCGCTGCCTACCTGATCTACGTAGCCGACAAAAACTAGTCGGTTTCCCCTTACGATTCTCCCTTGCTAACCGATTTCATTTTCCGCTTAGTCTATTCCGTCCCGAGCCCTTTCAATCCGGCTGCGGCAACCAATCTCCGTGAGTTCACACAAACCAACGAATACTCCTATCTGGAAGCGAATCCAGGATCGACTCGGCGTAAAGGTTTCCAAAAAAGGCGCCAAGCTGGTCGACGATAACGGCTTGCCGATTCCAGATGCTGAATTAAGGCACGCGGTCGCCGGCAACGCTGACCTAAAATGGTTTATAGACGGGGGAAAACTGGGGGTAGAAACAGTTGTTTCTGTATTGGGTAAGCAAGGGATTGAGTTTGGTTCATTAGAATCAGTATTGGACTTTGGCTGTGGCTGCGGAAGAGTCCTTCGGCACTTGGGTCACTATGAAAACGTCCACTTGCACGGTACGGATATCAGTAGACCCGGCATCGCCTGGTGTGATGCTAATTTGAACTTCGCCATGTTCGGCACGAATCGTCTTTATCCCCCCACCCGATACCGTTCCTCATCCTTTCACTTCATCTACGCTTTTTCCGTATTCACGCATTTGACACAGGAACTCCAGACACTTTGGATGACTGAAATGCGTCGTCTCCTCAAGCCCGACGGCCTTTTACTGATCACGGTTCATGGAGACCACTATCTAAACCACCTTTCTGAACCAGAAAAGGCGGCGTTTCATAACGGCAAATTGGTTATCAAAGGAAGTGAATCCGTAGGCTCCAATCATTGCGCAGCCTTTCACCCGCAGAAATTCGTTGCCGATTCTCTCGCTCCCGAAACCGGTTTTAAAGTGGTGGATTTCATTCCTAAGGGCGCGTTGGGAAACCCGAAGCAGGACGCCTATCTCCTTGCGGCCGATGCCTAGTCCCTGGTTCAAGTTCATTCCTCAGTGGCTAGTCGTCGCTAGTCTCTCATTACTGTTTTACCCCACTAGCTCAATAGGGGCATCGGTTAAGCCGCCTAAAATCGATCGGGAGTTTCGGGCGGCATGGGTGGCGACGGTCTACAACATCGACTGGCCATCCAAGGCAGGCCTGGAAAAGGAGAAACAGCAAGAAGAACTGATCAAGTTATTGGATACTGCCAAGAGCAGTGGGCTAAACGCGATCATCCTCCAAGTGCGTCCCGCTGCCGATGCCTTGTATCAATCTGACTTCGAACCCTGGTCGCCCTACCTTTCCGGAAAAATGGGTTTAGACCCCGGATACGATCCTTTGGCATTCGCAGTTGAGGAGTCTCACAAGCGAGGCCTTGAACTTCATGCTTGGTTCAATCCTTTCCGAGCGCAAACCAACTATAAGAACCAGGTATCCAAAACGCACATTTCGAATACGAGAAAAGACTGGATAAAGCGTTACGGAGACTACCTTTGGCTCGATCCGGGAAATCCTGAAGTACGTGACTACACGATACGAGTCATGCTAGACGTTGTTCAGCGATACGACATCGACGGCGTTCACATAGACGACTACTTCTATCCCTATCCGCATCCAACCAACCAGAAGCCACACCCCTTTCCGGATTCCGATACCTTCGAACGTTTTGGTCGGGGAGATCGCGACCCATGGCGCCGCGCAAATGTGGACGGATTCATCAAGGAACTGCATTCCCACATCAAGAAAGCTAAGCCATGGGTGAAATTTGGCGTAAGCCCTTTCGGCATTTGGCGACCCGGAATTCCCAAAGGAACCGAAGCCGGACTGGATGCCTATGGACTGCTGTATGCCGATTCCCGCAAATGGATGCGCAAGGGCTGGGTGGACTACATGATGCCTCAACTTTATTGGAGTATCGACTCAAAAGGTCAAAGCTTCCCCAAGCTTCTGGACTGGTGGATCAGCGAGAACAAAAAGAAGCGCCATCTGTGGCCAGGCATCGCTACCGATCGCGTGGGTGACCAAAGACCCGCTTCCGAGATGCAGAAGCAGATCTCGATTATTCGTTCCGCTAGCAAAGGCGCCCCTGGACATTCCCACTGGAGCGCAGACAGTTTGATAAACAATCAGAAGGGCGTTCAGAAGCTCCTCAAACGAACCGTCTACCAATCACCCGCTCTGGTTCCTCCATCCTCTTGGATGAAAGGGGAAAAGCCTGGCTCTCCTGCCATCGCGATCACTCCCGAGGAAATAGGATACAAAATCCGAATCGCCCCGCAATCGAACGTCCGATTCTGGATCCTACAAACGAAGCACGGCAAGGAATGGAAGCTCCAGATATTGGACGGAACAATCGAATCAGTTCGAATCGGTCCGTCTGAAGTCATCGCCTTTTCTGGCTTGGGACTGACCGGGCTTCAAGGAAGAGCCGTAATTTACACCGTCAAAGAGTAATGGAAAGTAGCAAAGATCCTCAATAGGCTCGTTCCCGGCGATTGACCTAGCACAGACTGAGATCCATTAATACAGCTTAAACGTGAACCAAAACCCCAATACACCCGGAATCGCAAAAAGCGCGGTTGCTCGCCTTCACGCCGATGGAGGCGCCACGTCACTCAATGACGATGTGGTGGTGGAAGAGCCCTTAGAAATCCGGATCGGCAATCGCCCATTCGTGGTGACAATGCGGACCCCTGGTAACGACGAGGAGCTCGCCGCCGGTTTTATGACAACCGAGGGATTCACTCATTCAAAGTCGGATTTCAAGGAGATCGATCGATGTCGCATGGCCTCGCATCCGGAAAACACGATTCGGGTACGACTGAGCACAGGTGTGAAACTCGACAAAATCGAATCCCCCCGTTACGGAGCGATATCAGCCAGTTGTGGCGTTTGTGGAAAAACGTCCCTCGAATCCATTAGAAACTCGGATCCAGATATCCAGAGCGACTGTCAGATTGAGCGGTCAATTCTGCTTTCGCTTCCCGATCGATTGCGAGAAAGCCAAGTTGTCTTTGAAAAGACCGGAGGACTCCACTCGTCTGGACTTTTCGACAAAACGGGAAACTTAATTTGCCTACGAGAAGATGTAGGACGACACAATGCCCTCGACAAGGCGATTGGTTTCGCACTGCTCAATGACATCTGGCCACTCGAAAACCATATCCTCATGGTTAGCGGTCGTGTTTCTTTCGAAATCATTCAAAAGGCCTTGGCGGCCCGAATTCCTATCGTAGCCGCTGTATCCGCGCCTTCATCACTGGCGATTTCAGTAGCTCGCGAATGCGGAATCACTTTAGTTGGTTTCCTACGAAACCCCACCATGAATGTCTATTCACATCCACACCGAATATCTGGATAACACTTTGATGAAAAAATCTCGCATTCCCATGAACACCTTATGGCATTTCTTAAAGATTAGCGCGTGCATCGCTGCCCTTGCCTCTTTCTCGCAGCGCGCCGCATCCAAACCTAACATCGTTTTCATCATGTCGGACGACCATACCTGGCAAGCGATTGGCAGCTACGGCAGCCACTTGAAAGAAGTTGCCCCCACCACAAATATTGACCGGCTGGCCGACGAAGGCATTCTTCTTAAAAACGTCTTCTGCACGAATTCCATCTGCACACCCAGCCGCGCTACCATACTGAGTGGACAATACAGTCACAAAAATGGAGTCCTTACACTCGCCGATACTTGGGATCGAGACCATCAACCCAACCTAGCCGTCGAAATGCAGAAAGCGGGTTACGAGACCGCGATTGTTGGCAAATGGCACCTACATTCGGAACCGGTCGGCTTCGACTACTACAAAGTGCTCCCGGGCCAGGGTCTCTATTTTAACCCTCTGCTCAAAGAAAAAGGTAAGCCATGGAAAGACGCTAACCAGGGAGGAGAAGTACACGAGGGCCACTCCAGCGATGTCATAGGCAACGAGACCCTGAAGTGGCTCCGGGAAAAAAGAACAGACGACAAGCCCTTCTTCCTCATGTGCCATTTCAAGGCGCCCCACGGTTTATGGGAGTACGCGCCTCGCTTTAAGGACCTGTATGCCGACACGGATATACCAGAGCCTCATTCCCTTTTCGAGGACAATTCCGATCGCTCCGATGGATCTCGTACCTACGGCAGTACCGTTGGCCCCACAAACCAAATACGTAATCGCGTCACTCGGATGCAGTCTAAAATCTGGCCTAACGGCCCTCTTGACATATCCGGAATGGACGAGAAAGCCCAAACCCGTGCCGCCTATCAACGCTATCTAAAAGACTACTTGCGATGCGTTGCTGGCATTGACGAAAACATCGGTCGCATCCTCGATTACTTAGATCAAGCTGGGCTGGCTAAGGACACGCTTGTTGTATATACCGGTGATCAAGGTATGATGCTCGGCGAGCATGATCGCGTCGACAAGCGCTGGGCATTCGAAGAATCCATGCGCATGCCGTTCATCGTCCGCTACCCCAAGGAAATTAACGCCAACAGCGTCAACAAAGACATCATTAACAACACGGACTTCGCCCCTACTTTACTTGACTTCGCTGGCGTCAAAGCGCCGTCGGAAATGCAAGGGCGGTCTTTTCGCAGAAACCTAGCCGGCAAAACTCCCCGAAACTGGAGGCGGGATACCTACTACCGATACTGGATGCATCGCGCTCACCACGACACTCCAGCTCACTACGCCCTTAGAACCGAACGCTACAAACTTATATTCTATTACGGTCTTCCGCTTCACCCAACCCTCAATGCCATAGCCGCCAATGAAACCGAAGTTGTGACCGAGGCCAACATGCATATGATTTCCTCATGGGATATTTCCAAGGCCAAGCCCACACCTGCCGGACTGGAACTCTACGATCTGGAAAAAGATCCCTATGAA
>CALDFV010000019.1 GCA_937942145.1 uncultured Opitutaceae bacterium | reverse complement strand
TTCATTGAGGGCGTTGTGGTAGGCCCGCACGGCGTCACTACCGACATTGTTGGGCTCAGCGCCGTGGAATTCGAGCAAGAGTCTTTGTGCGGTGCTGCGTATTTGTTCGTTCGGGCTCTTAGCGGCTTTCTCGAGAGCGGCCACGTTGTTGCGGTCGAGGGAGACGGGTCCAATCGCTTTCGCCTCCTTGTGCTGCACCTTCCAAATACGGCCGTAGTAGTGGTCGCGGTCAGGGCGAACCGCCGCATTGGCCGGTCCATGGACGGGGCCGCGAGTGTCGTTGTGGATAATGGCCTGATTGCAGAAGTCGACGAGGTACAGGGCCCCATCTGGGCCGGTCATCACCTCGATGGGACGGAACCACAAGTTGGTGCTGGAGATGAATTCCTGCTGTTCGCGACCGAGCTCTTTGGTGGCCTTGTACGATACGCCATCCTTGGCGACATTGAAGTGTCCGATGATATTGAGGGTGGGTTCGCTGGTGAAATAGCTGAGGTCCCATTTCTTCGGCCAGGCGCCCCCTTCATAAATCACGGTGCCCGCTCCGGCGGTGTAGCGTCCCACCTGGTCGATTTGCACGTAGGCCTGCTGTTCCCACTGCATGGCGGGGAAAGTGCGCGCGCCGGGAAGGAGGCCGTTGGTGCCGCTGACTCCGGGCAATTTTCCTTTGGCTAATATAGGTTCGGGCAAGACCACATGTACCAGTGGGTTGCCGGTAGTGGGTTGCGTGTAGAACACTTCACCTGACATGGTGGTGTCCATTCCCCAAGTGTTGCCATTTCGCATGGCATATTGTTCAAATGCGCTGCCGTCGGGCTTAAAACGGACGACCCCGTTACCGATGGGCCCGAAGTCCTTTTTACCGTCGCCAGACGTTACATTTTTAGAAGAAGAGTATCCATGTGTTGCGTACACCCATCCGTCTGCCGCGTAGTGGAGGTTGTTGATGACGGCGTGGGTGTCGCGAATGCCAAGATTGGTATAGAGTTTGGTCCCCTTGTCGGCCACGTCGTCTCCGTTGGTGTCTTCAAAGAACCAGATGTCGGGAGCGGCGGTGGCGATGACCCCGTTCTTATGAAAAACGAAGCTGTTTACCAGTTCGATATTGTCCGCAAAAACCTTTTTGGAATCCATGACTCCGTCGCCGTCCGTATCCGAAAGAATGCTAATCCGGTCGAGCGGATCACGGTCGTATTCGCCTGGCTTAAGCGATCCGGAATCCATCCAGGCAGGAACGTTCACCTTGCGCAGACCATTAGGATACTCAGGAGTTTCGGCCACCCAGAGACGGCCTTTCTCGTCCCAATTGATATTCATCGGGTTGTTGATTAGAGGTTCCGATGCGACGAGAGAGATCTCGAACTCAGGATGAACGTTCAGGTAGCTGGGCAGTTTATTGGGACGAGGGACGCCGCCTTCGACGTATCTCAAATTGTCACCGAGCTCGTCGGCTTGGCAAAGCATGTCGACGTCGTCACGTTTTGCTGCCCAGGCGATCCCTCGCAGGATCATGGCCCTTACGCCCGTGTGAGAGAAATTCTTGTTCCAATGGCCGGGTATGTGGACGAAGGCGCGATAGGGCTGGCCTCCGTCGAGTTTGTTTTCATAGGTCCAGACTTGAGGCTGGATGTCGTAAATGTTGACAGCCTTTCGAAGGGCGACTGCTTCAGCCGCCCTTTTCTGAGCTTCCTGGTTGCCACGTCCTTTGGTGTCGATCGCTTTGGGGGTGTAGGCGGTGGCAAGGACTTTGACCTTGGGCGAGACATCCATGTCGTAGTAGATCTCGTCTTCGAGATCGAAGTTGGAAATGTCCTTGGTTATTGGATTCGGAATGTTGGTGAAGTAGAGGCTCATTGGCGCTTCGAGGAACTTGGTGGTTCCGTGACGCCAGGATCCTCCGATGATGCTCTTGTACCAATCGGGATCGCGCGAGACTGCGCCAGCGTGAATGACTACGAGCCCGCCGCCGCGCTTGAGGAAGGCGTTCAAATTATCGCGTTCTTCACCTTCGATGTTGCCCGCTTCCTTAGCGTTGAGAATGAGGACGTCGGTTTTTGCGAGTTGCACTCTGGTTGGGAATTCCAAGGCACCGTCACATTCGACGCCGCGAGACTCGAGCAGCTCGGTCCAGTTTTTCAGAAATTGGGGATGCTCGTGGGCGCCTGGAGCGTGGGTCTTTTCACCGGCCCGGATGAAGACGCGAATCGGATCGGCGGCTTGGGCGTTGAGAGCGGCAAAGGCTGCCGCTAGCAATAAAATGAGGTAATGTTTCATGATAGGGAAAGGTCTGTGGATCGGGGTGATGCCCCGAAGGGTTCTGAATTCTGGTTATAGACTTCTAGTGCGTATTGAAAACCCTATTTACGGGAAACAGGGATTTGCTTGAATTTGCGAGTGAGGTTGGTGAGCGATTCTTCCACACCCATTCGTTCGAGGCTGGATGCCCCTACGAAGCCTTGGGCATCGGTAAGTTCGTTGACTTTAGTGGCGTCCTCCGGTGTATTGATGGGGCCGCCGTGCGAAAGTAGAAAGATGTTAGGATTGATGGCGCGACCCGCTTCGAAGATCGCTTGGCATCGCGCAGCTGCGTCCTCCATCGAGCAAACGGCTCCCGTTACGCCAATGGAGCCGCCGACCGTGGTTCCAACATGGGCGATGATCGCGTCCGCTCCGGCTTTCGCCATGGCGGCCGCTTCCTCAGGCTTGGCGACGTAGACGATGCTGAAGAGATCCATCTTCGAAGCGATTTCCACCATTTCGACTTCTTTGGAGAAAGGCATGCCGGTTTCTTCCAGGACGTTTCGGAAGTG
>CALDFV010000018.1 GCA_937942145.1 uncultured Opitutaceae bacterium | reverse complement strand
AGGGGGCCCGGTTTGGGGCGAGTCTTGTCCTTGAAGAAACTCTTGTCGATGGCTTCGACCGCCCCTTTCAGAACGGATTCCGCTTCACCCGCATCGAGAATGGTGAAATTCTTGGCTAGACCAACGGATTCGCCATGTATGCGGAGCAACCGATGGCCAATGCTGTGGAAAGTCCCCCCCCAGAAGCGGCGCGGCTCAAAACCGGTCAGATCCTCGACCCGTTTGAGCATTTCCTTTGCGGCCTTGTTAGTGAACGTAAGAAGCAGAATGTCATTGGGGCTAACCCCCTGTGAGAGCAGATAGGCGACACGATAGGTTAGGGTACGGGTCTTGCCACTACCGGCACCTGCTAGAATGAGGAGGGGGCCGGGCTCTGCGGTCACGGCAGCGTACTGCTCATCATTGAGATCACCCCGAAAGTCTATCGAAGGAATGTCGATCGAGGGGGGAGTCGCTGGGAGATTGAAGTCCATTTGGGGGGAGTAAGAAGGAAAAAGGAAGATCGAAGAAGACTTTTCTCTTATACGCTCGAATTTATCTTTTCCCCTTTGGTCGGAATCCCATCCATGGTGAGATAGACGTTCGAACAGGGAATCGGCTACAGCAGCACAAGCGCGTCGCGATGGATAACCTCGAACCGCTTCCGGTCAGGGAAAAGGGCTTCAATCTCTGTAAGCGCTTTTCCTGCGATTTGATGAATCTCGTGACTCGAATAGGAGCATTCGCCTCGGGCAATCGGTACCCCGTCCTGACTAACGACATCGATGACGTCTCCGGCATGAAAGTTACCGTCGCATTTTGTGATACCAGCAGCCAGTAAGCTGCGTTCCTCACGTATGAGAGCATTGCACGCTCCGGTATCGATCTGTATCGAGCCGAGGGGGCGTTGAAAATAAGCGAGCCACCGTTTTTTGGATACTAATGGGGCCTTGCTGGCCACAAAGCGAGTCCCGACACTTTCTCCGTCGATCAGTCTCAAAATTATATTCTCCGCGGATCCGTCCGCGATGAAGGTCTCGCACCCGGCAGCGGTAGCGATCTTCGCGGCTTGGATTTTCGGGATCATCCCACCTACCGCGGTTGGGGAATTGGTTCCCTTGGCCATCGACTCTATTTTCGAATCTATGTTCTCGACGACAGGAACAATTTCCCCGGTTCCGTCCATGTCGATCAGTCCAGGCGCGGTCGAAAGGATCATGAGTTGACTGGCTTCAGCCAGGGAAGCCACCATTGCTCCCAGTGTGTCGTTGTTGCCAAATCTAATTTCGAATGCGCTGACGGAATCGTTCTCGTTGATAATGGGCACTACGTTGTAGCTGAGAAGCTGGTCGATCGTAGCCTTGGCATTGACATAGCGATTCCGAATGCGGAGTCCTTCGTGAGTAAGCAGAATTTGGCCGACCAAAAGACCGTAGGGATCCAGACCGTTTTGCCAGCACTGGATCAGCCGACTTTGGCCGATGGAAGCGCAGGCCTGCTGCTTGGGGAGGGTTGAGGGTCGGCTTCTCAGTTTGAGAGTGCCCATTCCCATGCCGATGGCTCCGGAGCTGACGACTAGGACTTCAATGTTCCGATTTCTCAGTTCCGCTATCTGGCTACAGATGGACTGGATACGTACCGTATCAATCTCACCGATACCTTTGGTTAAAATACCGGTGCCAAGCTTTATGACGATACGTTGCATTTTAGATTGGTAGCAAGTAGCGGGTTAGTCCTTAGCTTTTTGCGAGCTATCGACTAATGGGCTTCAAGAGAATGAGCTTAGACCTTGGCGAAGCGGCGCTTAAACCGTTAAGAGGTCCTTCTCCTTGGCCGCGAGGAGATCGTTTATCTTTTTGATGCCGTTATCCGTTCCCGCCTGGATTTCCTTTTCGCAACGCTTGAGATCGTCTTCGGAGATCTCTCCATCCTTTTGCAGCTTCTTAATGGCATCCATGGCGTCGTGACGCGCCTTTCTGACTCCCACGCGGGCGTCCTCGGCATGTTTGCTCACCAATTTAACGAGCTCTTGTCTCCGATCGCCGGTAAGCTCTGGGAGGGGAAGCCGGATTATGTCGCCCATAATTGCAGGGGTGATGCCAATATTTGAAGTTTGGATCGCCTTCTCGATGGCTTTCAACGTGCCCTTGTCCCAGGGAGTGATCGCGATCGTTCGAGTGTCGGGGGTTGAAATGGCGGCCATGTCTCGAATCGGCATGGCGCTGCCATAGGCTTCGACCATGATTCCCTCGACCATGTGAGGATTGGCTTTGCCGGTGTTTACGGCTGAGAACTCATGTGCGGCGTGTTCGGTCGCTTTTTCGACACCTTCCTCGAAATTCAAAAAGATTTCATCTTCGTCCATAGCGTATTCGTTTTCAGGTTTAGTTAGAGGTTTTATACTTCGTTTAAAATCAAAAATTTAATCATCGGAGCAGACGAGCGTACCGACCTTTTCTCCCAGAATCGCTCGTCGGATGCTGCCTTCCTCGTTGAGGCTGAACACGAGAATGGGCACTTCGTTGTCCATGCAAAGCGAGAATGCGGTGGAATCGAGTATGTTCAGTCGCTGCTGGAGAGCGTCGATGTAGCTGAGCTTGTCGTAGCGGATGGCGTCATCGTGTTTCATTGGATCCTTGTCGTAAATGCCATCGACTTTAGTCGCTTTCATGATGACTTCCGCCTGGATCTCGCTCGCTCGCAAGGCCGCGGTGGTATCGGTGGAAAAGTAGGGATTGCCGGTGCCGGCGACGAAAATGACGACCCTCCCTTTTTCCAGGTGTCTTATGGCCCGACGAAGGATGAAAGGCTCGGCTACTTGATTCATGGGTATCGAGGTTTGAACGCGTGTGACCACACCCATCTTCTCGAGGCACTCCATGAACGCGAGACCGTTGATGACCGTCGAGAGCATACCCATGTAGTCGCCAGTGGTCCGATCGACTCCTCGGTCCTTGGAGCCAGACAGGCCGCGAAAAATATTCCCGCCTCCAATAACGATGCACACCTCGGTCCCCAGAGAGCGAATGTCCTTAATCTGCTCGCAGATTCGTTTCAGAATATCCCAATCGATCGGATCACCCGTTTCGGGGCTTCGCAGCACTTCGCCGCTTAGCTTGAGAATGATACGTTTATACTTGGGTTTTTCGCCGGAGTTTGAGTCAGAGGACATTAAAAACTCGTTAAGCCATAAGGTCTTAAGGTCGTCAATGCTGGGTTTTGTAAACTTCGTCCATTTCAGCGCTTGACGAGGTAGGGAAGTCTTCGCAACTTATGCGGCCTTTAACAGCCTGATGGTGTAATGGTAGCACACCTGGTTTTGGTCCAGGCGGTCGGGGTTCGAACCCCTGTCGGGCTGCCATCCTTCGCATGAAGCTTCGGATGGCGCGCCTTTCTTCCTCTGGAGAATGACTTTTCTGGCGATGCGGTGTTTCGCCTTTGTTTGCGAAGGATGCCCTTCGAAGCTTGAACAAGCGTAGGAGGGCGATGACATTTTAGTATGTTTTACGTCTATCGGATTCAGAGTGTTAAATATCCGGATCGCTCGTATACTGGGTTTACGGAAGACTTGAAGCAACGTGTTTCAGATCACAATCAGGGCAGAAATGTTTCCACTGCCCCTATCGAACCTGGAAGTTGATTTTCTACTCAGCGTTCGAAGAGAAGGAAATTGCCTTGGATTTCGAACGCTATCTCAAGTCTGGATTTGGCAAAGCGTTTGCGAGAAAGCGTCTTTGGAAATCTGATCCGTAGAGAATTGTCGGGGTGTGGACCTGAGCACGGTGAACTAAACTCTGCGGGTTGGACGCGGTCGGTGATTCTTGCGCTCTAAATTCCGAAATATTTCGAAATCGAACCGCAATTCACAACCGTTTCATTTCTTCTTTGATTAGCCGAAAGATTTAACTAGACAGGATTTAGAAAGGCTGTCTCGACAAACTCAGTTTCAGGAAGAACCGACATGTATATCTCATCGGATTGGCTTGGGCCATTGGAGGATGCGCTTTTGAAGACGGAGCGAAAGCATTCCGGCTCCATTAGTATGCTGAGCGACCTATTCAACGATCCTCACGAGTTGGTTCGCTGCTACGTTGAACCGCACTGTCGCTACGAAGATCATTTCGATAATGCGGGGAAGTCGGCTTGTTCTGCCTTCGATGCGGTGAATTTGTTCATGGGCGATGGGGTCGACGAATCGATCCAAGGGGGAAATCAGATGTTGATACTCGGGAATTCGGGCTCGGGGAAGACCTCTCTGCTCTCGATTCTACGGCTCGCGCAGGTTCTGAATTACCGCGATCGCAATCTTCGCTGCGAGTTGCTTAGGCTTGGACTTGATACCCTGGATAAAATTGCCTCCATTTCCAATCCGTTGGAAACGGTTCTTCTGCTGGACGGATTAGATGAGGATCGCGAAGCCCAAAGTTGCGCTCGTCAGCGATTGCTCGATCTGCTGGAAGCAAGTCAGGGTTTCAAACGGGTATTTCTCGCGTGTGAGAATCGCTACTTTTTTCAAAATGTGAGCGACCAGTCGTCGGGGGATAAAGGGGGCAAGGTCGGCGATTTCGATTGTCCTACCATGGTCCTGCTGGACTTCGATGCAGAACAAGTAGAACAGTACTTGGATACTCGTTTCCCCAAACAATGGCGGCAGAAGCTATTGAAAGGCGGAGACCGTGAAGCAGCAGCGAAACAGGTGATGAATCTCGGGGTGCTCAAGCATCGACCTCAAGCGCTTTCCCTGATCGGTTATCTCTTCGATAACGATGGGCCCTTGAAAGATGAATACAGCCTAATGGAGGCAGTATCCGTACAGTGGCTCATCCAGGAGAATGAAAGGGCGCAAAAAGGGGGAGGTACCCATTTGAATATGGAGTCATTGTATGAGTTTGCCAAGCTTCTGGCAACTCGAATGACGGAAATTGGGCGGTATTCCGTTTCCGAGCACAGAGTCATGGAATGGCTTCCGCCGGGTACAGAGAGCATTCATTTAAACGAGGTCAGTTTTGAAGCTTATTCCTTGTTGCAGAAACACGACTTCGGAGCAGGTGAACGTAGTTACCGATTTTCGCATCGCTCTTTTCAGGAGTTCTTCGCAGCGCAGGGAGTGCTCGACTCGAGTGGTGAAGACGAGATCGTCGTTCCGGGTTTTGCGACGAATAAGATGATCGATTACATTGTTCATGGTCGATCGAAGAGTGATGAGCAATGCGACAAAAAGCTGATCATGCGTGACGTGAAGCTCGCGACCTTCGGAATGGAAGCCAAAGATCTCAAGGGGGCTATTATCGACGAAACTGATTCTGAGGAAGAGTATGAGGAAGTCGATTTTGAAAAGCTCCGGCAAGAAGGCGTAAAACTTAGCCAAGCAAAAGCGAGTGTTGAGTCAACGGAAACTCCGGTTCCGGGCAAACCCGTTTCTTTCGAAATTGAGGAAGGTTTGTATCTCGACATGTTATGGCTCGAGCCAGGCGAATTCAATATCGGTAATCGCGATTCCCCGGTTGTGATCGAAATTCCCCAAGGACTCTGGCTCAGCAAATTTCTCGTGAGCCAAAAGATGTATCACGCGATTATGGAAATGAATCCTAGCGCTTTTCGATCTTCAGATAGGGAGCTTCCTGTGGAGCAAGTGTCATGGAATGACGCCCAGTCCTTTTGTGAGGAGTTGACGCGTTTGATGCCGGAGGGTTTGGATGAACCCTTGGAGTTCCGCCTCCCTACAGAGTCTGAATGGGTGCATGCCTGTCGAGCGGGGAATGATGCCAACTATAGCTATGGAGACAATGAACGCGTGTTTGGACAGCACGGTTGGTATTCGGGAAACAGTGACGGAAGAACCCATAAGCCAGGAGAGAAACGGCCCAACCCATGGGGGTTTTATGACATGCATGGAAACGTGTGGGAATGGTGCTATGATAGGGATGATGATTTCGCCCACCGGCTAATCATTGATTTTAAACAGGAAGAAGGAGACAAAGTGGAAGTGCGAGCCATTCGCGGAGGTTGCTGGAGCAGTTTGGTTTATGCCTGCCGCATAGCGAATCGTAATTGGTTTCCACTTCATGAATACAGTAACTGCATAGGATTTCGGGTCGCGTTGGTCCGAAAGCAGCCGGGCCTTAAAAAGGGGGGTTAATGTCTGGGCGGCTCCTTTTGATTCGATTGAGAAAAATGAGGTTCAGGGGAAGACAATGCCTCAAGGTGATCCTTTTCTGGGGAGCCATTTCATTCACCGGTTCACTTTGTGCGGAGGATTTTTTGGGGGTTCCCCGAGAGGTGGTCGAAGAGGTAATGGACTTGGGCTATAATCTCGACCCGAGAACGGCGAAGTTGATTGAGCAGATCATTGTAGACTTCCCTGAATCGCCATTGGGACTGTGTCTGAAGGCGGCCCGGCTCTTTCGGCTCGACGATTATGCCGAAGGATCTGATACGGAAATCTCCGAGCAGTTTCAAGAGGCGTCTGACCTCGCAATCGAAGCCGCAAAGAACTACTATAATCAAAACCCTCAGGATCCTGAAGCTCGCTATGCTCTGGGAATGTGCGAGCTCAATTTGGCCCGTTACTACATTGACCATCGGCGTTGGTTCAGTGGGTTTTTCAAGGCGACTTCAGGTTTGGGACATTTGAAAGCGATTCTGAAAGAGCATCCAGATTTCCATGACGCGAAAATGCCTCTGGGTGTGGCGAATTGCTTTCTGGACAAAACACCTGCATACCTCAAACCGCTTGCGGCCCTTTTGCGGTTTTCTGGCGACATGGAGCTCGGTCTACAGCAGCTGAAAGACTCGGAGACGAAAGGGTTCCTGACCCGATATGAAAGTCTCTACTATCAAGTAAGCGTTCAATGGGTGTTGTTAGAGGATAAAGAGGCGGCTAGAGAAATTCTGGATCGCTTCATTGAGCGATTTCCTCGAAACGTAGACGCCCTCGCTATGCGGGCCCATCTGAATCGCAAAACGGAGCGATTTGAGGAAGCGTTCGAAGGGTACCAGTACATCCTGTCGATTCCCGAAATCAGTTACATAGGGGAAATGCGTGATTGGGTGATGCTTCACTCGGGTAACCTGGCCATTCAACTGGAAAAGCCGGAGATCGCACTTGAGAAGGGAACCGCATTGCTGGAAACCGTTGAACCGCCGGAGAAGGAACTACGCGCCTGGGCGCAGATGCTGTATGCGAATGCGCTCCTGCATCTAGGTCGAAGGGGAGAGGCGAGGGAGGAATTTGCTAAAGTGAAACGTCGGGACAATTCGGAAGCCTTCAAGGCGACGGAGCGTATTCTAAATGAAATGGATAGAGACGAAGAACAGGCTCAACTTTCGCAGTAAAGGCCTCGATCGTTAGCTGATGCCTTAAGCGGCTGCGCATTATGCAGTGGGAGGCCGATTTACGGTTCGTTTACTCGGGTTTGCATTGAGCCTAGGCTCGTTGTTGCGACTCTAGCTGAAATTAGCCGGCGTTAACCCGATAGATAGGATGGCAATTCGATCTTTTGCAAAACGTCGATTGTCGAGGGCGATGGTGAATTCAAGGCAGCCAGTCAAATTTTCGGGAATTCTGTTAGCGGCAATCGTAGCCGTTTGGCTGAGTGAATCAACTCGAGAGTCAAGCACGACGGATCACAATGAGGCGGGTAAGTTTGGTCTCACACAAGAATCGGTAGACGAGGTTCTCGCTCAAAATCCAAAGATCGATGGATTGTCTCGAGAATCAAGCGATGCCCCATCTGAAATCAAAGCGGTTGACCGTTGGGAAGACGCGCTGGTTTTGTCGAGCAGGCGGACGGAATGGTCCCCTGATGGAAATAGCTATCAGTTGAGAAGGATCGTTCGTCATGCAGCGATGAGGTTCCCTATTCTCGTTGAGGAAAAGATTAGAGCATCATCGGCTACGGGCTTGATCGAAAAGCGAGAGGTCTTAAGTGAAAGAGCAGCAGGGCACTTTCTATTAACTCCAAGGAGTCATGTATCTGAGGATACATTAAGGAATTTTGTCTACGACAAGGGGCTGCAACTTGGTGAACGAATTTCCCCACGCGGGCCCTATCGAATTATTTTGCCGGAATCAGAAATGACAGTGGATTCTATTCTCGTTTTGGTAGCGGAAATGAACAGCAGCGCGTATTCAAGTGTCGTGGAATACGCAGACTACGACTTTGTTCGCCGCGTTTCCACCGTTCCTAACGACACCTATTACAATTCAGGCGATCAATGGAGTTTAGATAACAATGGCTCGCGAACCGGTTCCGTTGAAGGGGTTGATATTGGGGCCTTGGAAGGGTGGACTGTACGAACGGATGCGTCAGACATCATCGTGGCGATTGTGGATACCGGTGTCAGGTACACGCACGAGGACTTGAAAGATAATATATGGATCAATGCTGACGAGATCCCGGACAATGATATCGATGATGACGGGAATGGCTATGTAGATGACATGCATGGAATCAACGCTCTGTATTCTTCTCAACTATCCGTTGGAGGTGACCCTGTGGATGAACACGGTCATGGGACTCACGTAGCGGGTACGGTTGGGGCAAGAGGCAATAATGGTGTTGGAGTTACAGGAATTGCTTGGAACGTGCAGTTGATGCCTTTAAAATTTCTTGGACCGAATGGTAATGGGATGGATTCGGATGCCATTAAGTGTATTGACTATGCAATAGATAACGGCGCTGATATCATCAACAATAGCTGGGGGGGTGATGGTGTAAACCGGGCACTGACGGATGCGGTGGAGCGAGCTAATGAAGCGGGCGTAATCGTTGTGGTCGCTGCGGGCAATGGAGGGGACAATATCGACATTGATGCATATACTCCGGCGGGAATCGATCTACCGAACGTGGTGACCGTTGCCAATCATGACGATGCAGGAGATCTGCGATTAAGCTCGAATTACGGGCCCGTAAAAGTGGATATCGCAGCGCCAGGCACGAGAATTCGCTCTTCGACTCATCGAACCGACAGCTCTTACGGATATAAGTCGGGAACATCGATGGCAGCTCCCCATGTTTCTGGAGCCCTCGCCCTTCTAAAAGCGGAGTATCCGGAGGAAAGTTATATCAAGTTGATCGAACGCGTGCTTCAAGGGGCGGTGACAGTGGGTCGTTATGATGAGAAAATTCGAACTGCAGCAAGACTGAGCTTGGCGAATTCGATGGCAGTAACAGAGTTTGTGCCTTCATCACCCTCTCGGTCGACATTGTCCAGTAGAGATGGATACGTATCTTTAAGTTGGGAATATGATTGGATCGAGTCGACCAATGGATTTCGAATTGAAAAACGAATCAATGATGGGGAATGGAAAATCGTCGGTTTCGGAGACTCGCTAACGCGGCGATTTGAAGATCCGGTTCAGCTCTTTTCTGCCAGTACGGTTTATCGCGTTTTTTCGGTAAACGAGAATGGGTATTCACTACCGTCACAGAACCAGGTTTTGAATTCAGTGGTTGAAGGTGACCCAATAGTCGAGATTCAATTGCCGATGGGTGATGAAGGAATTGGATTCGGGACTGACATCGATTC
>CALDFV010000017.1 GCA_937942145.1 uncultured Opitutaceae bacterium | reverse complement strand
CTCATGACTCGACGCGAAGAAGCATGGCGGAACTAGCCTTTTCCACAAGGTCCACACTGTTTCCTCATCATTTTTAAAGCAGCCATTCAACACCCTCTTCACATTACATGAAATTTCGATACCTCATCCCTTCTCTCCTAGTATTTCAGCTCGTGTCTAATAGTTGCCTACAAGCGCAAAACGAAGATCAGCTTACTCAAAACGACATCCTCGCCATGGTAGAGGAATTGTCCAACTGGGGTCGCTGGGGCGCTGACGACCAATTGGGAGCCATCAATCTTATCACGCCTCAAAAACGCAAAGAGGCCGCCAAACTCGTTCAACTCGGAATATCCGTTTCCCTCTCTCGAGACGTGGAAACAGAGCTTGCCGCCGACAACCCGAATCCGTTCGAGCACAAGATGCTCTCCGATGGCCAGAATTTGCACGCCCAGTGGTGCTCGGACAATTTCTCCGTTTCCTACCATGGATTCGCCCACTCCCACATCGATTCACTCTGTCACTACGTTCACGAACAAACTCTCTACAACGGGATCTCCGCCAAAGTGGTGACTCCAGAAGGCGCAAAGAAACTCGACGTACACAATTTAAAGAACGGCGTCTTTACTCGTGGCATTCTTATAGACGGTCCCGCTCTGAAAGGAGTCGACTACCTGGAACCTGGAACCGCGATTTATCCAAGCGACTTAGACGCTTGGGAAAAAAAGGTAGGCGTCAAAATCGCCAGCGGCGATGTCGTCCTCATCTACACCGGGAGATGGGCGAGGCGTGAAGCCGTTGGCCCCTGGAACGGCACGCAGGCCGGACTGCATGCTACCTCCGCTCGCTGGCTGAGGGAACGCGACATCTCCGTTCTGGGAAGCGATGGTGGCAGCGAAGTATCACCTTCAGGGATACCAGGCGTGAACAGCCCTATTCATCTTCTAATGCTACACTCTATGGGGGTTCACATGCTAGACAACCTCGATCTTGAAGCGCTCAGCCAGAAAACGAAAGAGCTCAAGCGATGGGACTTTCTTATTACCTTCGCTCCGCTCGCAGTCGACGGGGGAACGGGTTCACCTCTTAACCCGATAGCCACTTTTTAAACGCTCAACTGATGAGGTACCGCCTTGCGTTACTGGTAGCCATTTTGGCCCTTGTCTACTTCGGAGGCCGGTATGCTTACGACAGTGTCTTTCAGGCCGAAGACCCAGAGGACACCTCTTGGACAGAAAACAAGGACCCAAGCCCATTGCCTGACTTTGTTGAACTCGCAGAATCGCATCCATTTGAAAACGAAGGCACTGATACGGTGCCTGAATTCTCACCGCCAGATGGATTGGCAAAACAGGGCGAACTTCTAGTGTCTTTTGCAGATCTGCAATCCTATCGGGATTTTCTAGCTTCCGCCGAACACAATGGTATCCGAATTATTGATAGAAACGACTTTCTCAATTCTATTCGCCTCGGCGTTGACGACGAAGAAGCGGCCAGTCGAATCCGTGACCTAGCCGGAAGCGATGCGTCCTTTGACTATAACTACGTCGTTGCCGCACCCACTAGTCCGCAACCTTCTCCAAGCGGAAGAGCGGGTGTTCCATTCGAAAACCAGGCTCTCGAATGGCTAGGCGTTCCCAGGGAACACGAAGATTGGGGCCAAGGCGTCAAGATCGCGATCCTCGATACCGGCGTAGCCGAGCACTTTATTCTAGGAGATAAGAGCATCGAGCGAAAAATGCTGGTCGAGTCTACTAAAAACCCCGATTCCGAGTACAACGGCCATGGCACTGCTATCGCATCAATCCTGATTGGAGAAGATGGTCTCGGAATCGCGCCTGCCGCGGACTTGATCAGTATTCAAGTCATGGATTCTGACGGTCTTGGCGATAGCTTTACTTTAGCCGAGGGCATTATTGAAGCGGTCGACTCGGGAGCATCCGTTATCAGCATGAGCCTTGGAAGCTACGGGTACACTCGAGTTCTCGACGACGCGGTCTCCTATGCCTTATCAAAGGGAGTCGCCCTGGTCGCGTCAGCAGGCAATGACGGGGCCAACGTTGTTCCCTACCCTGCCCAGTTTCAAGGAGTGATCGGGGTCGGAGCCATCGATGCGGATAGTCAGCGAGCGGAGTTCTCAAACTACAGTCCATCGGTAGATATTGCGGCTCCGGGTGTGGGCGTCTTCGCGGCTTGGGGTGATGAAGAATGGATCAGTTTCTCCGGAACATCGGCCGCCGCCCCCTATGTATCCGGCAGTATAGCGGCCACTCTCTCCCTCAATCCAAGCCTCGACCCGCAGGAAGCCGCAGATCTTCTTTTCCAATATGCAGACGATGGCGGCGCTCCCGGCGTGGATGTCGAAACCGGAAATGGAACCCTAAATATAGATCGGGTTTTAAGTCGCGACAAACCCAACATTTACGACGCAGCGGTCGGCGATTTCTATTTAGACTACTCGCAAGCAACCGAATCCGCCATCCCGCTTCTCGTCACTGTAGAAAATCGAGGGACCGAACGACTCAATAGCGTGTCCATGGAAATCGTCCAGAACGGCGGTTTTCCGCAAAAAGTCTACCTCGGCAGCCTTCTCGAGAACGAGACAACCGCCCACACGATTTACCTGGATAGAGCCCAGCTCGCCCCGGAATTCGGCTACACAATCCAAGCAGAGACGATCATCTCTGGACGAGAGGATTTCCGGTCAAACAACGACGCCAAATCAGCATCGCTGGTCATTCCCAAAGAGGAACCGTAGAGACTTTTCCTAGCCTAGGACTATTCTTGTCCTACCCCATCAGCTATTGTTGGTTTCTATGAAAGTTACTGACATTGCCTTTACCGGATATCCTGTCACGAATATGCGACGCGCCCGCGACTTTTACGAAAAGAAGCTAGGGCTCAGTCCAACCGTCTATGAACTGGAAAAGGGTGCCTCATGGGTAGAGTACGAGATGCGATCGGGCACGCTCGCCATCACAGACATTGATCCTAATTGGCAACCCGGAGACAACGGACCTTCCGTCGCTTTGGAAGTCGATGATTTCGATGCGATGATGAGCCATCTAAGCGAGAATGGAGTCACTATCTGTGTCGACAAAATCGATACTCCCGTTTGCAAGATAGGAACCATACAGGACAGCGAAGGTAACATGATCACGATCCATTCCAAAAAGGCGGTGCATCCGGAATTTTCAAACGCGGTCGCGAATTCGGCGTAATGATCGCCAACTTGTAGCGAGCCGGAGGATGGGAGGACCGGCCGCTACAAGATTTGACCTTGCCAACCGCAGTTATCTGCGCGACGTTCCGCCGCCCTAGTCGAACTATTATGAGCGAAGGTAAACCGGGCGTCACTCCTACTAAATTTGGCACTTTTGGCGGCGTCTTTACGCCCAGCACCCTCACGATCCTCGGGGTAATAATGTTCCTGCGATTTGGCCAAGTGGTCGGCCAGTCGGGAATCACTAACGCGTTGATCATTGTTCTTTGCGCCAAGCTGATCACGACACTCACCGCTTTGTCCATTTCGGCCATCGCCACCAATACTCGAGTCAAAGGGGGAGGCGCCTACTTTCTCATCAGTCGCAGCCTCGGCGTTGAGTTTGGGGGAGCGATCGGGGTCGTCTTCTTTCTCGCTCAAGCCATTTCCGTGGCGATGTACGTGATCGGCTTTACCGAAGCCCTCCTAAATCTGTTTCCCGACGCGGGATCGGCCCGCTTTATCGCTTCGTCCGTCAATCTCGTCGTGTTTATTTGCGTCTACATCGGAGCCGGTTGGACGATTAAACTGCAATACGGAATCCTCGCTGTCCTGGCGCTCTCCATCCTTTCCTTCCTTGCGGGAGCCATCCCATCCGCGACGATGGAAACGCTGCAGGCTAATATGGGACCGGCCTACCCCCAGGGACAGAATATCTTCATCGTCTTCGCCCTCTTCTTCCCCGCAGTGACGGGAATCATGGCCGGCGTAAACATGTCCGGTGACCTCGCCAGCCCGAGCAAGTCCATCCCTAAAGGGACTCTATTAGCAATCGCATTCACAGGCGTCATCTATCTTCTCATCGCCATTCTCCTCGGTGCCTCTCGTCCACAGAGTGAACTAATTGAAAACAGCTTCGTCATGCTGGACATTGCCTGGTCGCCTCTGCTTATCAATGCAGGCATTTTTGCGGCGACCTTATCATCCGCTCTAGGCAGCATGATGGGAGCCCCTCGCATTCTTCAAGCGCTCGCTCGGGACAACATATTTCCTAGCCTCAAGTCCTTCGCTAAGGGAGTCGGATCCAGCAACGAGCCACGTAATGCCGTCGTCCTTACCTTCATCTTGGCAGAAGCAGGCATCCTCATGGGCGATCTCAATGCCATCGCCCCCGTCATTACGATGTTCTTCATGGTGACTTACGGCACTATCAACTTGGCCTGTTTCTACGAATCGATAACGAACAATCCGAGCTACCGACCTACTTTTAAAGCCAGCCACTGGGTAACCGCATTACTTGGGGCGGTCGGCTGCGCGACGGTCATGTTGCTTATGGCTCCCTTTTACGCAATCGCTTCCATCGCCGCCATGGCATCGCTGCACTGGTACATCAAGCGCAAAGAAATCCAAGCTCGCTGGGGGAATGTAAGCAGTGGAGTCGCCTTCGAACGAGCGAGAAAATCCCTTTTAAAACTCGAGGAGGAGAAATACCATCCCAAGAATTGGCGGCCCACCGTCCTAGCGCTGAGTGGTGGCGCCTGGCAGCGTAACCACCTTGCAGAGTTCGGTTACCTTTTAACGGCCGGACATGGCATCCTGACCCTTGCCCAGATTATCCAAGGCGACGTCGAGGACAAAGTGGAGCGACGTCGCCAAGGGGAAACCAAGCTTCGCCAGTATATTATCGAAAACGATCTGGAGGCATTTTCGACCGTCGTAGTGGAAAATGACTTACTCAAAGGGGCACAAGCAATGCTTCAGTGTTGTGGCATTGGCGGGTTTAAGCCTAATACCCTTCTTCTTGGGTGGTCCGAAAATCCAGAACGTCGCGTTCCCTTTTTCAAAATCCTCCGACTGTCCCTCGAACTGAATCGAAGTGTCGTCATGATTCGAAGCGCAAGAGAAAGACGCCTCCTGTGGTCCTCCCCTCCGACCGGCACCATCGATGTCTGGTGGAAAGGGGGACGAAACGGCAATCTACAGCTCGTGCTGGCCCACCTCCTTACCCAGAACGGCCAATGGCGCCGCCACAAGATCCGTATTATGGTCGGTGTCGGCCAGAACGCGGACCCGGTTAAGGCAGAATCCAAGATCCAATCGCTGATTGAGACAGCTCGCGTGAAAGCAACGCCACATATTGTAAGAAGCGACGATATCTACTCGGAAATGAGAGTTCGCTCTGCCTCCGCCGCAATCGTATTTATAGGATTTGAAGTTCCAGTCGAAGGAAACGAAGATCCTTTTATGCAAACGATATCCGAACATGTCGGCGACTTGCCCAATGTAATTCTCGTCTCCAGTGCTGGAAACGCCTCCCTAACCGCATAATAAGAGTTTCTTCTACCAACCTCACCTTTTATGGCTAAAAACAACCTCTACTTTCCTTTGATCATCGTCATAGGTCTCTTTTTCACCTCGTGCACTCCCCACGATACGGATACCTCCGATCAAATATTGAAATCGCATGAAATCGCCTTCACCCAATCCTCCATCGTCATCGATGGTAAATTAAACGAGGGCGCTTGGAAGTCCGTACCACCTGTCGACGATTTTCAGTTTCCCTGGTGGACGGAGGGTAAAAAGGAGAAAACGAAGGCCAAACTTTTGTGGGACGATCGATACCTATATGTCAGTTTTGTCTGCGAGGACGCTCACATCTGGGCCGAACACACTGAGCGCGACTCGCCCGTCTACAAGGACGATTGCGTCGAAATTTTCACCTCCCCCAACCCTGACAATTTGATGGACTACTTCAATATCGAGATGAACGTAAAAGGCATATCTCTCGACTTCCAACATCCGGAAGGTCCGGGTAGCAAAGTCCCCTGGGATCCAGACATTCGAATTGCCACCTCGATCGTTGGCACGCTCAATGATGATTCAGACACCGACAGTCTTTGGACCCTCGAAGTCGCCATTCCTTTCGCGGCATTTTCCCACGTCGCTAAAAACACCCCACCTCAACCCGGCGATGATTGGCGTCTCAACCTTCATCGCCTCGGCGGACAGACCAATTTCCAATACAGCCAATGGAATCCCTCGAAATCTGATAAGGTGCTCTTCCACGCTCCGGAGTTTTTCGGCCGAGTGACTTTCGTTAAATAACAAACCGGCAGAGAGAACCGGCTTGCCCTGAACGGTGTCAAAGAGCTCGGTCCCCTTTTAGAGGGCATTCCAAGAATGTAGTAAAACTCAACTACACCAACGTTGAATCCAAAACTATCTCCAATCGCCCGTCCCCATCTACAAGCAATTTTAAATCTGAAAAACGAGCCCCTCGCCCGACGATTCTCGAGTCATTCATTACCAACGAACTCCCCACGACGAAAACGCGACATCCTGCATTCAGAGCGGACCGCACACCCGTCTCAGAATCCTCGAAAACCAAGCAGTCTTCCGGACGGTACCCCAGCTCCATTGACGCCTTCAAGTAAGCTTCTGGATGAGGCTTCCCCTCTAACACTCCATCCGCCGCAACCAGTACACTCGGTATCGGTATGCTAGCCGCCCGCAGCTTTGCCTTGGCCGTGAGAAGGTAGCTTGACGTCGCAATTCCCCATCGACCCCGCGGTACCTGAGAAAGGAAACTTCGGGCTCCTTCTATCTCCCTGAGGTCAGCCAGCTCCGCACGCTCTCCCGCTTCGATATCAGCCGCCGCCTGCACC
>CALDFV010000016.1 GCA_937942145.1 uncultured Opitutaceae bacterium | reverse complement strand
ATGGGGATGCTGCCGACGCATCCTGAATTATTGGACTATCTCGCTATCCTGATTCGTGATGATCCGAAACAATCGATTAAGTCGCTGGCTCGGCTTTTGATCACCAGCGAGACATATCGACGTTCTAGTGATGACAATATTGAAAATGCTAAGATCGATTCCGGAAACCGGTACTATTGGCGGATGGATAGACGGCGCCTTACGGCGGAAGAATTTCGTGATTCTCTATTGGCCGTTAGTGGGGCTTTGAGATTGGAGGAACGGGGTGGAAAGAGCTTTTACGACTTCGTCCTCGAAAAGCCCCAGCACTCCCCGCACTACGAATATCATTTGCACGATCCGGAAGACCCAAAATCGCATCGCAGATCGATTTATCGATTTGTCGTGCGTTCGCAACCACAGCCGATGCTCACGACTTTAGACTGTGCGGATCCATCGATTAGCGTAGCCGTTCGCGATGAATCCACTTCTGCCTTACAAGCGTTGACGCAATGGAACCATAGTATGGTGGAGGCGATGTCGAAACGGTTTGGCCAGCGCCTTGAAAACGAAGGATTGGTGTCCAGTGCGGAGAGGGTCGAGCGAGCGAGTCGCCTAGCCCTAGGAAGGACTGCGAGTTCCTGGGAAAGGCAATTACTGGGAGAGCATCTGGAACGATACGGACCGGCGAGTATGGCTCGCGTCTTGTTTAATTTAAACGATTTCACCTACCTAGATTGATATGAACCGGAGGACTTTTTTAGGAACGATGGGTGGTATGGCCTTGGGCAATCTCTTGACGCGAGAGGGACTCTTGGGAGCTTCTGGCGTGATTCACCCCCTGCATTACGAGCCCAAGGCGAAACGGGTGATTCAACTATTCATGGCCGGGGCGACGAGCCACGTGGACACATTTGACCATAAACCGTATTTGGAGAAAAAGGACGGGCAGCCTTGGGATCCAGGCGAAAAAGTTGAGCTCTTCCAAAGCGAGCCTGGAGCCACTTATGCCAGCCCCTGGAAATTCAAGCCCTATGGCAAAAGCGGCAAAATGTTGAGCGATATTGTCGCGCCTCTTGGGGAGGTTGTGGATGAGCTGGCTTTTATTCACAATGTGGTGGGCAAGACGGGCGTGCATAGTCAAGCGACGCTTCTGCAGACGACGGGATTCAATTTTCCGGGCTTCCCCAGCGCGGGGTCCTGGGTGTCCTACGCTTTGGGCAGCGAGAGTGATGACCTCCCCACGTTTGTAGTGCTGCCCGACCACCGAGGCTTGGCTTCCAATGGAGCGAAGAATTGGGGGGCGGCGTTTTTACCGGCTCAGCATCAAGGTACGCTCATTCGACCTGGCAATGCGAATCCCATAGCCGATCTCCATCCTCCAAAGAGCGCGTTCATTTCACCTGAAAGCGATCGGGCAGGTTTGGAGTTGCTTAGCCGCTTGAATGCGGCCCACGCTGAGGGTCGTCCTGGGGATAATCGCCTCTCCGCCCGTGTGAAAGCCTATGAACTGGCTGGGGCTATGCAGCTGAGCGCTACCGATGCATTGGATGTGTCACAGGAACCTCAATACATTAAAGATATGTATGGACTGGCCCCAGAAGGCCCAGCAGTGGATGACAGCATTATCAATATTAAAGCGGAGACGGAATTCTTTGGACGCAAATGCCTAGTGGCCCGTCGGCTTCTGGAGCGCGGTACGCGCTTCGTGCAGATCTGGAGCGGAAACGACAACGGATTCCCGAGGCGAAACTGGGATAGCCACGAGAATCTGAAGCGGGATCACGAGCCATTGGCGCTGGGAATGGCCCGCGGAGCAGCGGCTTTGATTAAAGATCTGAAGCAACGTGGCTTGCTGGACGACACCATAATTCTATGGACGACAGAATTTGGGCGCATGCCTTGCTCGCAGGGCAGTTCGGGACGGGATCATAATCCGTTCGTATTCACGAACTGGTTGTGCGGAGGAGGGATCAAGCCGGGAACGTATGGCGAAAGCGATATTTGGGGATTTAGGCCCCAAGATCCCAGCACGAAGACCACGGTCTACGACATCAATGCGACCATTCTTCATCAGCTCGGTATTGATCACGAAAAACTAACCGTTCGCAATAACGGGATAGATCGGCGATTGACCGATGTTCATGGACATGTTCTAGAGGATATGCTTGGCTAGACTACCGGGTTAGTCTCTTCTCAAAACATAAACCGTACCTATCTGTATCCAAGTAGCCGGCTCCCGCATCTCTTCTTTGTCGCAAACCATGAGTCTTTTCGCCCATTATAAGGATTCAGTTAATCGGCTTAAGCATTTGATTTTTTCGGTCTTGGGAGCGCTGTCGTGTTTGTGGCCAATAGGGCTGCTGTCATTGCAAGCTGCTAGCGAAGGACCCCCGAACATCGTCTTCATATTTGTCGATAACCTGGGCTATGGGGATATAGAGCCTTTTGGAGCGACTACGATTCGCACTCCGAACTTGAATCGCATGGCGGAGGAGGGGCGAAAGTTTACTCATTTCTACGTCACAGCGGGAGTCTGCACGCCATCGAGGGCCTCGGCCATGACGGGCTGCTATGCCCAACGAGTCGGCATGCATTACAATGAAAGGGACCAGCATGTCTTGCGGCCTATATCGCCCTATGGGCTCAATCCCGACGAGGTAACGATCGCGGAGATTCTCAAAGAGCAAGGCTACGCCACCACCTGCATCGGGAAATGGCATCTGGGGGATCAAGAGCCCTTTCTTCCGACTCGGCAGGGTTTCGACTCCTACCTTGGCATTCCGTATTCAGATGACATGACCGCTCGCGTATGGGAGCCAGATGGTTCGACCTGGCCGCCGCTTCCTTTGATGGAGAACGAGTCGGTCATTGAAGCGCCGGTTGATCGAGACTATCTGACGAAGCGCTACACGGAACGAGCCCTAGAGTTTATCGAATCGAACAAGGAGAGACCGTTCTTTCTCTACATGCCCCAAGCGATGCCGGGTTCCACGCGAGCTCCCTATGCGTCGCCGGAATTTCGTGGCAAGTCTGAGGCGGGGCCTTGGGGAGACGCTGTGGAAGAGCTCGACTGGTCGGTTGGGGAGATTCTCGACAAGCTGGTTGAACTTGGCATCGACGAAAACACCCTCGTGGTGTGGACGT
>CALDFV010000015.1 GCA_937942145.1 uncultured Opitutaceae bacterium | reverse complement strand
GCCGTTCAAAGCATGACCGGTGTGGGCCGCTCTTTGATGCCGGAAGGGTTGGAGCATTCCTTGACGGTAGAGGAGATGGCGGACCTGCTTGCCTACCTCGTTCAGTGAGGGAGAGGTTAGAGAGGCAGGCTCCAAGAGGGTTATCAATCGATATTAAATATCAGCCGAGGAAGGCAGAGTTGCTTATCCGTTCGAATGAACTCACGGCGGAAGCCCTAAGCAGCCACAACAGCGGCTGACGACGGATAGTCAGCCCTACCGCTGAACCGGAGGCAGACATTATTGGGCGGGGACTAAGTATTTAGGGTGAAGGGCAGTTCGCGATTGATCAATCGCCTTGCGTTCATGAGAGTGGCCGCATGTCAGCCTACATTATGGTTCGTGTAAATATCAGCGATCCCATCGCGTATGGACAATACATGCGCCATACGCCTCGAGTAATCGATCGGTTTGGAGGGCGTTTTATCGTTCGCGGAGGCGAGCGAGAGATGTTGGAGGGTGAAGAGGAAACGGTTCGATTGGCGGTGATCGAGTTTCCGTCTATGGATGATGCGAAACGTTTTTACCGATCGGAGGAGTACCAAGCGGTAAAGCGCTTGCGTGAAGGGGCTGGAGAGGCGCAATTATATGCTATTGATGGATACGCGAAGGAGGATTGGGATAGTGCGTTGGAAGCCAGTAAATCGCTTAGCCTATGAAAAATTTGATTATCGGGATCATGGGCTCCGTCCTTAGCCTAGGCGTTCCAGTAATAGGAGAGACGAATACGTCGGTGGACTTGCCTAAGAAGGAAAATTTCCATCTGTTTCTGCTCGCGGGCCAATCCAATATGGCCGGACGGGGCATCATAGAAGAATCCGACAAGCTGCCTCACTCGCGAGTGTTGGCGTTGGACAAGGACGGGAAGTGGAGACTGGCTGTAGCCCCTATACATTTCGACAAAACGGTAGCGGGGGTAGGATTGGCGACATCGTTTGCGGAGGCAATCGTTGAGAGGTACCCGAATGTCACAATCGGATTGATACCTGCGGCCTGTGGAGGGTCAGCCATTTCTACCTGGGAACCCGGCGGATACCATAGCCAAACGAAATCCCACCCTTGGGATGACGCGATCGCTCGAGCTCGCGTGGCGAAGAAAAAAGGGGTATTGAAAGGCATTCTTTGGCATCAAGGGGAATCGGATGGAAAACCAGGACTCGCGGAGGCGTACGAGGGGAAGTTGCAAGACTTGTTCCAGAGGTTTCGCACAGAGCTCAACGCTCCCGACGTCCCGATTGTTCTTGGTCAACTGGGACAGTTTCCTGCGAAACCTTGGGATGGGTACAGAGAGCAGGTCAACATCGCTCACATCGCCGTCTCCAAGAGAATGGAGAAGGTTGCGTTCGTGCCGTCTGACGGTTTGACTCCCAATAGTGACATTGTTCACTTCGATACGAGATCGCTCAGAATCTTCGGGAAGCGGTACGCCGAGGCCTATATAAAATTGGCAGATTAAAATTTTTTAAGTATGAGTGAAACCGATACAGAAGAGAAACCGCGTATATTGGCCATTGGCGCCCATCCGGATGACTGCGATCTGAAGGCGGGAGGGTGCGCGATTCTGTGGGCCCAAACGGGTACCGCGGTTCGATTTGTCTCAGTGACCAATGGCGATGCGGGGCATCATGAGCAATCGGGTAAGGAGCTGGCGGATCGTAGAAGGGCGGAAGCAAAAGCGGCCGGTCAGATCGCGGGCATCGAGTATCAGGTCTTGGATAACCCAGATGGGCAGCTCGTTCCGGGATTAGAGGAACGCTGGGAGTTGCTTCGACTGATTCGCGAGTTTCAGCCGGACCTCATTCTCACCCATCGCCCCAACGACTATCATCCTGATCATCGCTATACATCCCAACTAGTGCAGGACTGTTCGTATTTAGTGGGCGTTCCCAATATCTGTCGGGATGCACCTCGTCTAGAAAAAGCGCCGGTGATCGCTTATTTTTCGGACGATTTTCAAAAGCCGTTGCCGTTTGAACCCGATGTAGCGGTGGATATCGATTCGGTCATGGAAACTAAGATACGAATGCTGGATTGCCACGAGTCACAGTTTTACGAGTGGCTACCTTGGATCGACCGGCATGGAATTGAAATGCCAGACGATCCCGATCAGCGGTTAGAAGCCCTCGCGCTATTTGCGAGAAGCTTCAGTCGCCCAAGCGAAAAAGCCCGCGATTTCCTCAAACGCCACTATGGCGACGGGCGAGGCGGCGCTGTTGTCAACGCCGAGACGTTTGAAGCCTGCGAATATGGGGCTGAGATGGATGGAGATGCAATTCGGCGATTGTTTCCGATTCCCCGGTAGCGGGCGATCTCCCAGCGCCCACAACAATACGGACTAATGGGGCGCTCGGAGATCGTCTGCTTGCTACCTGCTTCGTGCACCTCTTTAGCTCGTAGCTACCTTGGCTTAACTTCTTTGGCCCAAGATTCGTGAAGCGTTTTAAAGTGGGCAACGAGCTCGGGTTTTTCGCTGGCATAGTCTTTTACCTCTGGTTTCGCGTCGGCGAGGTTGTGGAGCGAATAAACCATTTCGCCGCTTTGACGGTTTTTCTTGGCGATGAGTTTCCAATCGCCTTCGCGTACGGCCCAATCCTCTCTCCAGTCGAAGTGTAGCACGGGATGCGGGGTGGGAGCGTTGGCGTTGTGAATAATGGGCAGCAGACTATGCCCATCGAGACGGTTTCGGGGAGCGGGCAGATCGATGAGATCCAGAAGGGTGGGCATCCAGTCCATAATTGTGATCGCTTGGTCGCGGGCGATTCCTTGAGGGAGCGCTTTGGGATAGCTGATGATCATAGGCACGCGTACGCCACCTTCTAAGAACGTTGCTTTGCGGCCGATCCACTTGCCGGTATAACCGCCACCGCCATGAGCCAAGTAGTAGTGACCGATTGGGTACCCGCTATTGTGGTAGCCAACAGTGATGCCTCTGTTGTTTTCTTCGGAATGGCCGTTGTCGCTGCTGAAAATGATGATCGTGTCTTCCCGTTGATCGGTTTCATCGAGCTTCTGGAGGATACGACCGATTTGCCGGTCGACGGTTTCCACTACTCGGGCGTAAGATTGGCGGGGCATCTCGAGCTCCGGGTAGGCTTGCTTGAGTTCCTGAAGTGGCTGTTCGGGGTAGTGGGGGAGGTTGAAGGCCACGGTCGCGAAAAAGGGAGCCTCTCGGTCTTCGCCGATGTATTCAACGGCTTCGTCAACTATCATGACCGGGAAATACTCGTTTCTTCGAAAGATTTCCTCGTTGTCGTCATAGAGATCGTGATACCCCTGACCATGTAGGAAGTAGTGCGTATAGTTGTCGATGAAGCCGGAGAGGTGGCCAAAGTGTTGGTCGAAGCCTTGGTCCAGCGGTCCGTGACCGACCTTGGCTCCGAGATGCCATTTGCCAAAAAGGGCAGTTTCGTAGCCGGCTTCCCTCAGAACCTCAGCGAGGGTGATTTCCGAAGGATCCATGTTACCTAGATGGGCGTCACTCCCATTGCGATCCCCCTGCAGCCAGCTTTGCACTCCCCCTCGATTGGGATGTCGTCCAGTGAGTAAAGCGGCTCGCGAAGGACAGCAAACCGTGTGGGCGTAGGCTTGGGTGAAGCGGATACCCGTTTCCGCGAGCGAGTCCATATGGGGCGTGTTAAGGTCCTGCGCCCCATAGCAGTTGAGATCCAGGGTCCCTTGGTCATCCGTGAGCAATATTACGACGTTAGGGAGATTTTCATTCCCGAGTAGAGATAGTGGAATGGAGAGGATGAGAATGAAAAGTGAAAGTAATCGCATAGTTAATTTATAGAAGGTCGCATAAACCTATTTTCGACAAAGTCGAAACCTATTGGCCTCGCGTATCGAGGCCACTAGGCCGAAGGCCGATGTTAACAACGCTACGCTTGTCCCGACAAGTCGGGAATAGGTGTCTCTTCGAGCCAATGGGTCTACTATTGCCTTTTGTCCTGAGCATTTTTGAAAATGTCGCCGTTGGTGCCGAAGGGGATGATGGTGTAGGAGGGGTCGGTTTGCTGGATCTTCATGAAGGCGTCCAAATGTTTCTGGAGCCGTTGCCGGTTTTCCGCATGGAGACTGGGGTCGAGAATCTCCATGTTGTATCGTGATTTATTGCTGGATACAGGTATTTCGTAGAATCGGCCATCCTCGTGGAGCCGAAAGCGATGGTCGCGGACGAAGTAGACGTCGCCTTCGAAGGCCATGGCAAACATTGTACGGTCTTCTCCGTCGGTATTGAAAAAGTTGTGGGATAGGTCCATGCCATCGACTTTGTGCTGCAAGGGTATCTTGGCGATTGAGGCGATCGTGGGCAGCACATCCATCAACGTGAAGAAAGACTCTCGTTTTCCGGAGGGGACTTTGCCCGGCCAGCGCGCGATAAAAGGGACGCGCGTTCCGGCTTCGTTCATCGTGCGTTTGCCTCCCCGGAGATGAAAGGAGCCGAGTTGATTGGTGAGTCCCGGGCTCGTGCCGTTGTCACCCGTGAAAATGACGAGTGTTTCTTCGGCAAGATTCAATCGCTCTAAAGTGCCCAACAGTCTTCCCACAATGCCATCCATGTAGGTGACCATATGGGCGGAGATGCGCTCGTTCTTTTTGAGGTCATCAGGAAAAGCCGTTTCGGCTAGAGCTTTGAGCCCGGGAGGAGGCACCAGCGGTCCATGGATTAGGTTCATAGGGAAATAGGCGAGAAAGGGCCCGTCCTTGTTTCGCTCTATGAAATCGATAATGAAATCCGCGTAGTAGTCAGGGCCATACACGTCATCACTGTGAACGACGTACTGCCCATTCTCCCAGTTGTGAGGGCCGAAGTATCGGCTGGGGCGAGCTCCATCCCAGTACTGAACCCAAAGACAGTATTCGTCAAAGCCATGTGACTTGGGTTGGTCGGGGTGCCTTTGAAAGTCGCCCAGATGCCATTTCCCTGCGATCGCGGTGGCGTAGCCGGCCTCTTTAAAGACTTGCCCGAAGGTTTTCAGATGAACGGGCAGGCGGTTAGTCTTTTCCGGATCGAGAGGACTGTCGAGTCGTTCGAGAAAGCCGGTTCGATTGGGGTAAAGGCCGGTCAGGATCATGGCCCGAGTGGGCGTGCACACGGGAGTTGAGAATGCGTTTTCGAAACGAGCCCCTTCGGCCGCCATACGGTCGAGCACGGGCGTTTGGTGGACCGTGTTTCCATAGCAGGCTAGATTCTCCGCCCCAAGGTCGTCGGCCATGATGAGGAGAATGTTGGGCTTTTGGGCTGAAAGTTCGGGGGCGATGAGCCCAAGGAAAGAGAACCACAAAGCGAATAAACCTGCAGTCTTTGGGATAATGATCCTGCCTTTCTGTATTTTCATAAATTACGGTTTAGGATTGGATTCGATAGATCAGACTGTCTGCGGTCCAATCGGTGTTTCCGTCCACCCGGAAATCCTGGGCGAAAAGGCGGGTCATGTGTAGAAGCAGGTCACCAGTTTCCCGGTCCTCGCGAGCGTAGAAATTCGAAAGGGTGAGGTAGGGGCTCTCGTCGGGCTGTAGATCGTCGATTGAGGCCACCGTAGAGCGGATGAGCAGGCCAGAGTTAGGGTCGACTTCTCCATAGACGATCGGATAGCGAGGGCGGTTGCCCTTTGGATTCTCTTTCGAGATGTTTCCCATCCATAAAAGCCTGCCGTCAGAGTGGGGAATGAGCTGCGAGGTTGCGCTGGGGGAATAGAAGGGGCTTCCATCCGTGTAAGTCCATGGCTTGGCTTCGGACCAGGTCATCCCGCCGTCACGAGATTTTGAGTACCATTTGTGTCCGGGCCATTCGGGTCGGGCGTCGTTGCTGCCTCGCATGACCATGAGAATCGACCCGTCAGCCAGTTCGGCTATGGTCGGCTCAATGAGACCGCGAGTGGTTTTTTGTGGATCGCCCACAATTCGCTCAGACGCCGTCCAAGAGAGTCGTCCATCTGGTTTCCATTTTCCGAAAAGGAGCAGGCAGTCGGTATAGGTATAGCCTTCGCCCGGATTGAAGTACTCTCCGTTGGGTCCCACCGGGGTGCTTTGAACAGGCAGCAAAATTGTGCCGTCGGATCTTGTGAGCGGTCGCTCGCCGAGGTCTCCCATCATAAGGCAATTCTTGCCCACGGTGATGCCGGGCATGTGATGAATTTCATCGAATTCCGCTCCGGCGTGGATGATCTGCTCGTTCACGATTTGCGTCTTTCCGCCGTCCTCGGACACCGAGTAGTGAAGCTTCCAATGCATCATGCCTTCAAGGGGGTCGTCGTTGGGCAAAATGCCTTCGGTCCAAACGGTTAAGTACCTTCCAGTGACAGGGTCTGAGTATCCGCCACGTGGATGCCGTCGGCCAGTGCCTTGGGGATGATCGAATCGCGTCGCCCATTCTGAAGCGTCGCTCCACGAACGGCCATTGTCGTCGGATTGTCGAACATAGGCGACGTCTACGGTGTCGCTTCGGCTCATGTATTTGTGCACGCTAATGAGGTCCGTTTTCCCCGCGGTAGTGTAATAGCTGGCTCCCATAGTGGCGACTCCTGGCTTGGGCGAAGGAATGAAAACGTCTTGGGAAAGCACGTTTGCTTTCTTGAATTCGCCTGGAATCGATTTGCGGGAGCAGGCGATAAAGGGGGCTCCGATCATGGCCAGGGCCGTGTAGGTTGTTCCTTTGATGAATTTCCTTCTTACCAGCTGAGTCATAGGGGAGTCTTTCGATGTTGGGTATTTGGTTGAATCGGTTTTTTTAACATATGTGTTAAGCCTATGAATTTCAAGGCACTAACCAAAGCTTCAAGTTTAGAAAAACGCTATTTTCTCGTGAAACCCAATCTGTCAAACCTCCATTTGGCTACGTTCCTACTAGTTGCTAATGTGTAGGGCGTCTCTTCGAAGACCCAGACAAGTCGGTGGCTGACCGCCTCCAGCCGAAGCTCTACGCGAGGAGGAGGCGACATTCATTCCAATCGGCGGGTCAGCGACCCGCCCTACAACCTGAATCAGAAAAACAGATTGGTTAGACAGCCTCTAAGGGAGCTCACGAATACGCAGATTCCTAAATAGGATTGGGGAACCCTCGCTTTCTAAGCAGATATAACCGGTTGAGGGATCACAGTTTGTGCCGCCCGATACTTCTTCGCCATTCACCCAGAGGCGGATTTCGCCATTAATGGCTCGAATGTAGTAGTGGTTCCATTCCCCATGGCCTTTGCTCAGGTGTTTGCTCGGAAAACTGCGGCCAGGAGTGGTCCGCCCTACGATTTCAAATTCACCGTGTCCAAAGTCTTTCGTGACCCGACTTTTTGGAGACACGGGTGAGAGTGGAGGAAAGGGTGTCATTTTTACACGTACGGGAAATACGTCGCCATGGGTGGTAAACCAATCGGTTGGCTCGCCTCGGGCTCTTGCTTGTTCCGCATAGGCGTTATCCAGCATCTGGATCTCGATACCATCGGGGAGGGGAGGACCGGGATTGTTCGGGCTCATGAGTCGCTCTATGGAATCCGGTGTGGCCCAAATGAATACACCCGAATTACCGCCAGCCTCCTGATGGCTCCACTCGACTGTCATTTCGAAATTGGTGTATTCGTTTGCGGTTCGCAAAACGCTGACCGGTTGGCCGGAGCAATAAAGGCCGTCTGGTCTCCAGGACCAGGTGCTGGGGACACTGTTCACTGGTTTAAAATCTTTCGCTTCCAGCGCCCGCCACCCGTCTAGCTGGCTGTCAATATAGGAACGAGAGCGATTGGTCTCTACGTTTTGCCCATTGATTTTGTCGTGGCTAACGACGAGGAGGAGTAGTAGCGCTAGTTGGAAACCTAGTGCGCCGGAATGGAAGGGCTTCTTCTTACGGAAAATATTCACCTTTTGTTTGCTGGTAGGGACTTTGTTTATTGGGCAAGTCCGCTCGCCCCAAGGCAGCCTTCTGGAATTGTTTTCTTTAGGCTATAGTCTATTTTTCCTTGGGAGCTTCGGCCCACTCGGTGGCGGATGGAACGTTACTCAAGCTCTTCGGAAGCGTTGCTATCCATGCTTGGTGAAACCCTTCCAACTTTGCGAGGATCTCTGGGTTTTGCTGGGCGAAATTGATCCTCTCCGAAGGATCAGTTTTCAAATTTCTTAGAAAAACGCCTTGCTCCAGTTCTACTTTCTCAACGGGCGCTGCTCCTTCCCCGTGAACGGTGTGCAGTTTCCAGTCACCTTGTCTCACTGACCATTCGTCTGCTGTTTTCCAATGAAGCACGTCATGTTGGAGTTCAGGCGCTTTCCCCTTTAGAAGGGGAAGGAGATCGATGCCATCTGCAAATTCGGGAACGTCCTCTCCGGCTACGGACAGCATGGTGGGAAGCAGGTCAAAGGCGCTGACGACGTTATCAGAAATTCGGTCCTCCGGGAGACTGCCCGGTTGGCTAATGATTAGCGGGACGCGTGTGCCGCCTTCGTACAAGGTAAACTTGCTTCCTCTGAGAGGGGTGTTCTCTGCATAAATAGGACGGGATCCGCCGTTGTCCCCCATGTATATTATGAGCGTATTTTCCCGAATACCAAGCGCGTCTACGTGGTCCACTAGACGGCCCACTTCCTGGTCGAGGTAGTGGAGCTGTCCGAGGTAGTGAGCCCGGCCGTCTGGATTGTTGGGCCGACGGGAGCGGTAGTACCAGTCGAGGTAAGGTTCGGCGGCGGGGTCCCAATCGCCGTAATCTTCCAGTCCGTGTTTATCCAGATACTCTTGGGGTAGCTGATGGGTGAAATTGTGGACGGCATTGAAAGATAAATACAAGAAGAAGGGTTTTTCCTGATTTCTATTGATGAAGTCGCGGGCCTTGTCCCCGAAGATCTCAGTACTCATTCCTTCCATGTCGACTTCCTTCTCTCCATCGCGAAAGGGTCCCATTCCCCAGGAATTGCTGGGTTCCGGGTTTTTCGCTCGAGCGGCATCGAAGGCGTCGATCGCGTCCTGATTGTGTATCAAGTAATGGATACGAGCGTTCTCTGAACCAAAGAATTCGTCGAAGCCGTGTTCCAGAGGAAAGTTTCGCGTTCCGGGACCGTTGGGGGAACCGTAGTGAACCTTGCCGACGTAGCCGTTGGTGTAGCCCGCCCTCTCTAATAGTTCAGCCATGGTCGGGTTTTCCCAGTCTGTGATACCCGGTCCACCGTACCATTGCATGCCGAAGCGTTGCTGATAGACCCCCGTTATGATGCCGCAACGGGAGGTGTTGCAGATCGGCGAGGAGGCATAGGCGTGGCGGAAGCGGGTCCCCTCGGAGGCCAAACGATCAAGATTCGGCGTCAAGACATCGTCCCTGATCCCCATCGCCGAAAGGTCCGCATAGCCTTGGTCATCCGATATGATCAGAATGATGTTTGGTTTCTCCTCGGCGGAAACCGTTAGAGAAAAGAGCGACAGGGTTAGAGAGAGGAGACAGATGATTGAATGCTGCATAGAATCTTATTGCCCATGGGGCACGATATTTCTTGCTAAAGATAGGTCTGTATCAGTTTTTCAGTTATGGGTAAAGAATTGATCCTTCGATAATGCAGCAGTAAGGTGAAAGTGTTTTCTGAATCGGATGTGCCTGAGTTTCTCGTGAGCCGAAAGGTAGGGCTGACTATCCTTAGTCAGCCGCGGTGAGTTTCCTTTTCCGGCTGCTTA
>CALDFV010000014.1 GCA_937942145.1 uncultured Opitutaceae bacterium | reverse complement strand
AAACCAGGGTCGTCCTCTTTCTCGCTCACCGATAACGTGCGCAAAGGGATCCTGATCAGGTAGCCAACGCTCCGTTTCGATTCCATAGAAAATGTCATCCTGAATATTCAAAGCGAGATACAGATACTCGCCATCCTGCTTAGTCCAGCCCTCGAACCAAAGGTCCTCGGCAGATTCAATATCTTGTCGCATCGCCTCGTGCCAGTCATCGTTCCAAGTGAAGTGGGAGGCATCGGCATACTCATTCGCTTCGATCCGGCCATCGAATACCACAGACTCCCCCATCCAGCACACCATGCTTCGGGATAAAACCGCATTCGCCTTGGCGGCCACCTCTTTCACCAAGGGCGTTCCGAGCAATCGATCCGGCAAAGGTTCCTGGCCCGCCTGTCCCATCACGAGAACCCGGAACACCAATAGGGTCACTATCACTTTCAAATTCATACCGGATATCAAAGTCGAGAATGGGGATTCTGACCAGAGACTACACCGAATTGCGAATCAATTCTACGAGCAAGTTTTGACGCAGTCCCTAAGACAAGGGACCTGGATCGTAAAACCACAACTTTTACGAGTCGATAGAATATTCATTTATCGAATACGCAACTTTTTAACTTCTTCCGTTCGCTATCCTAGCCAGTCAGATACAGTGCCAACGGTCCGACCTCCTAAAGATCGCATCCTCAGATCCCCATACTATTGACTCTTCCGGGTAGGATGTCCTAGATCCCTACAATGACCTGGATGGATATCGTCGTTCTCATACTTTATTTTGGAGGCATGGTCTTCATCGGTATCTGGGCGATGCGTCGCGTCAAAAACCAGGAGGACTACTTTCTAGGAGGGCGAGGCTTTGGCAAACTACTGCAAACCTTTGCCGCGTTTGGCGCCGGAACCGGAGCCCACGAACCGGTCACCGTCGGAAGAACGGTTTGGACTAGCGGACTAAGCGGCGTTTGGGCCGCGCTCATGTGGCTGTTTGTAACACCGATCTACTGGATAACAGGTGTATGGTACCGGCGCATGCGGCACATGACAATGGGAGACTGGTTTGTGGAACGCTATGAGTCCAAGGCCATCGGCGTTGCCTATACGCTCTTCGCCATCGTCTTCTACATGACCTACCTTTCGACGATGTTCTCCGCCATCGCGAAGTTCGCCGTTCCGCTGCTTGGCTTCGAAACTCTCTTCGGAGTGGACCTGCAGTATACGTTGATTCCGGTCATCGCCCTCATCGTCATTGTCTATGGGGTCCTCGGAGGTCTCACCGCTGCTTATTGGACCGACTTGGTTCAAGGAGTATTCATAATTCTGCTTTCGGTCCTCCTCATCCCGTTTGGCCTTTGGGCCCTGGTCAAGGAGTTCGGGGATCCCGATACAATGGGTGTGCTGGACGGATTCACGATCCTGCACGAACGCATATCCGGTGACTATTTCAGTCTCTTTTCCGGACCCAGCGCCGGGGAATTCCCCATCCAGTACATCATTTCGCTCACCTTGCTGGCTCTCGTTGGCATCGTGGTCCAGCCCCATTTCATCGTGACCGGAGGCGGCTCCGCCAAAAGCGAGGATGAAGCCCGCATCGGCTTAGTCACTGGAAATTTCCTCAAGAGACTCTGCACCGTTGGCTGGGCCCTCACCGCCCTGATCGCCTTGGCTCTAATGGCGGGGAACCTGGAAATCGCGGCGGATCCGGATCGCGTCTGGGGAGTCGCTGCCCGTGAGATCCTAGGCCCTCTCAACATTGGCCTGCTTGGTCTGATGCTGGCTTGTCTACTCGCCGCGATGATGAGCTCAGCAGATGCCTACATGCTCGTTACCTCTGCCCTCGTCTCGCGCAACGTGTACGCGGCCTACATCAACCCAAACGCTTCTGAAAAAACCTATATCCTCGTGGCTCGACTTACGGGTTTGGCAATCATTTTGGGAGCCTCAATTTTCGCCCTCACCATGGCCGATGTATTCGGACAGTTCAAGATGGCTCTAGAGCTTCCGATCCTCTTTGCCGCCCCTTTCTGGATCGGCATGTTTTGGCGCAGGGCCAATCGTACCGCAACCTGGATCACCTTCTGGTTTTCCGTGATCTTTTTCTTCCTCCTTCCCGCTGTTATTTCCCACGCGCCAGGGATGCGTACCCATACCGACTATACAACCACCACCCACGTCGTTACCACCACCTTTACGCGTGATGCCACGCCCGCAGACGTGGCCCAGCGGGAGGCATGGGTAGCGAGCGGATTGGGGGCAGAGCCGCCCGCGGCCGTACTTGGCCAGCCTATCGAGATCACCCTTCGCTCCGGCGGAAGATCCATCTTCTGGCAAGGGGGTGTCACCCCATTGGGCGAGCCCGTGCTAGAGACCGTCGAGAAGCGAGAAGAAGCCGGGAAGCTCATTCTCGTCCAGCAGCACAAGGGTCCCATGATTGGAGCGGGGGACTTCCGGATCGACTTCCTCATCTACCAGTGGCTGGGTCTCGATCTGGCGAACGCTTCCAAAGCAACGATTGAAACACTGCGACTACCGACAAGACTGGTGTTGCCATTCCTCGTGTTAATCGTCGCCAGTTTGTTGACGCAAAGAAACTCCAAGAAGGCGCTGGACCGCTACTACGTGAAAATGAAAACGGAGGTCGTCCCCGACCATCAGGCCGATCGGGATCATCTCGAAAAATCATACCAGACCCCGCGGAGGTTCGACGACCGACTCCTTTTCCCCGGAACCGATTTTGAAT
>CALDFV010000013.1 GCA_937942145.1 uncultured Opitutaceae bacterium | reverse complement strand
TCCGTAATTCTGGCTCATATCTTAGCCCCTATTTCAGCTTTGCCAAATCTCGGGTGACCTTTATGGTCAGATCTAAGCCATTGGATTTTGGATACCGGTTTTTACTATTGGAAATGCTAGGAGCGAATTTTTTTGGAGCTTATCTCTGAAGTCGCTTCATGGCGGAGCTGCTGGTCTCGGTCAATTGTAACACAAGATTGGTCCATTCTTGAGGATCGTGCTGCAAGTCGTAGAGCTCCTGCGTGCCATCTCGGTATTCTATGTAGTGCCAGCGCTCGTCGTGTATGGACACGTTTCCGGATCCATTTATAGTCATTGTGGGGTAGTTCCAATCTCGATTGGGATTAGCTAGGAGCGGAGCAAAGCTCCGACCATCAAGAACAGGCTTTTGGGGTAGTTGGCACAGTTCAATAAGCGTTGGATAAAAGTCGATCATGTTAACAACCCTTTCGCAGTCCTGTCTCCGGTTCATTCCCGGAAGCCTGACCATGAGGGGCATCCGCGTAGCTTCGGTCCAGAGCGCTGCTTTCCGATAGCGAAGCTTTTCTCCGAGATGCCAGCCATGGTCGCCCCATACCATGACAATGGTGTTGTCGTAGTGAGGGCTTTTTTTGAGGGCATCAAAAATGACTCCGAGACAGGCATCAGCATAGCTGCTTGCCGCAAGGTAGGCCCGAGCAGCCTCGTCGAAGAGGTCGTTTTGCTTCAGCCATAAATAGTCGTTGCTGGGTTTAAACTTCTGCTTCCCCTCTGGGGTCAGTATGTCCTCCAAATCATCCTCACGCATGGGAGGAGCGTATTTACCCTTTGGATCATAGAGATCAAAAAACTCTTGGGGAGCGTAGAAGGGCAGGTGGGGGCGTGAAATTCCGACGGCCATGAAAAAGGGCTTTTCCTGTTCTTGCTGAAGCTGTGATGCCGCCCATTGGGCAGTCTGATAGTCTTTCGTGCCCTCTTTACCCAACCGCGTGGGACCCCAGGCAAATTCCGATCCTCCAGCGCTGGTAAAATCTGAAGGAGGTCCGGGCTCGCCGTTGATGACATTTTTAATCCGAGAGGTGAGTCTGTCTGGGTCGGGCCCGGAGTCACTATCGACCGGAACATATTGGTCGAATGCCCATTGTCCGGCATCGGCTCCATGGGCCGCATTGTGCCGATGGAATATTTTTCCTTTGGAAAGCGAAACATAGCCGTTGTTTGAGAAGTATTCAGGTAGGGTCGCATGGTCCTGGATCAATGGGGACTCGAGCATATTGTTCGCATTGCCGTAAGCGCCCGTCCGGTGTGGCATGAACCCGCTCAGCATAGCGGAACGAGACGGGCCGCAAACCGGACCCGCGCAGTGGGCATTTTGGAAGACCACAGCTCCCTCATCTGCGAATCGATCTAGGTGAGGTGTCTGAGCCTTGGGGTGCCCTCCGAACGCAGAAACCCAGTCATTGAGGTCGTCAATCGAAATGAAGAGAACATTAGGCTTAGACTGGCCGATCAACGATGAGATCGAACTGGATAAGCAGAGGGCGAGAGCCAGGGTGAGGCGGAGATATTGGGGCGAATTCGACATAGGATTGTGATCTACTAACTTGTTCGCATCACCCAACGGGTCAACAGGGATTGTTAGGGCGGAGACAACGCTCCCGCCTCAGCCGATCCACGATACCTCCTAACCAATTCCTAGACCAAATCCCCCCCGATCGTGTAACTTTCTATAAGGCCATAAAACTTTAGAACCTTCTACTTTTTTATGGCCTTATAGACAGGATGTGGTGTGGGCAGAGGGGATGAATAGGTGGTGACGGGGAGCCTTTGAGGCTCCTTTTTTTGTTCAACGGGTAGAATGCTCTTTATCGAGGTCTATCGGGCTGCGGCCTTTGCCTTTGTTTCCATTTGGGCAAGGTGTCTGCGCATGACCTTGAGCGTTGTTGAATGCTCGGGCGAACGGGCTAGGTTGTGATGCTCATCGATGTCGTTCTTAAGATCATACAGCTCTTCACCATCGGACCATTTGGAGTATCGCCAGCGCTCAGTGCGCGCCGCTTTGCCGAGAGCTTTTCCCCGAGTGACGACTGTATAGACCGCCTCTTTGCCTGCGGTTTCAGGGGCTATTAGCATAGGAACGAGACTGCGTCCTTGCAAGTCATCGGGAGCTTCCACATCGCACAGATCTGCAAGAGTGGGAAACAGGTCTACGAGTTCCACGAGTCCTTGGCTGTGGGCGCCGGGTTTGCTAATCCCGGGCGCTCGAATAATAAGGGGCACCCGATTACACACTTCGAAGAGCGTCACCTTGCCCCACTGGAAATGTTCGCCGAGCTGGTATCCGTGGTCAGATGTGAGTACGACTATGGTGTTTTCCCAAAGACCGTTGGCTTTGAGGCTGTCGAGAATCGATCCTATTTGAGCGTCGATAAACGAGATGCAGGCATGGTAGGCCTGCATGTACTCGCGGCGGAGGTCGTCATTTTCTACGCTATGCTCAAAGCCGAACCCTTCGAATCGTTTGGAAATCGCTGTCTTGGGAACGGTATCCCAAAAATTGGAAGGAGGTTTCACGTACCTCAGCCCATCTTTTGGATACATATCGAAATACTTTTGAGGCGCGAGGAAGGGAACGTGTGGCTTGTGGATTCCAACCGCCATGAAGAAGGGCTTTTCGCCATAGGCTCTACTCTCAATCCAGATCTGGGCTTTTCGGGCGTTTTTGCCGTCCCTATGCTGTTCATCGGTGAGACCTGACGGACCCCAGCCCGGAGTCTGGTTCATGGTTTGAGGAGCGTAGCCTAGGAGAAATTCTTTCCACAATTGTTTGTTCTTCCTTTCGTTGATGGAACCGTGTTCAGCCTCGAACTCCTCTTTGGCTTTTTTCTCAAGTGGCATTTCGTCATTGAGAAAAAAAGCCCTCTCGTCCCAGACTGTTTCGCCCGGGTCGACTTTGGAATTGTGAAAGATCTTTCCCGTCGCGGCGGTCCAGTAGCCTTGTTCTCTAAAGGCCTGAGGCAGGGTTAGGGTACCCGGTCTTTCATTCCGTATATCCGCTGTGTTGTTGGTAACGCCTGTGGATTCCGGATAGAGACCGCTGAGGAAGGATGCCCTTGAGGGCCCACAGACCGGATATTGGCAGTAGGCTCGTTCAAAGGTCATGCCATTATCAGCCAATGCGTCAAAGGCAGGCGTGGAAATATAGGGGTAGTCGGACGTCGAAACATGTGTATTCAGATCATCGCAAACGATGAAGAGAATATTTGGCTGGGAATCGGTTGCTTGGCAATGTTGAAAAATGGACAATAGGACCAAAGCGAAAAAGAAGAAGTTGTATATTTTCATAATATTGGAACGGATCTATGTAGGAAAGGCGGATTTAATATCGTATGAAAATGTATTAGAATATTTACTACAAATACGGGTTCTAGTATTGGAACACTCTGCCGAGACGAAAAATGAGTGGATGCTGGCGGCACTAGCAAAGTAGTTAGACAAAATGGTGATTCCACTATTGACCTATTTGTGGATGTCTCGTTCGCGAAAAAGGATTGATAGGAAGGGCTAATGCAAGAGTGAAGAATCGATTTTATAGGTTCACAATTAGTTGAAGAAAGGTTTTCATGGTCGGCTCCCGTGAGCGTTAAGGAAGCGGCATTTCTGGACTTTCCCCCGAACGGGCCGCGTTGAAGGTTGGCAGAGGTTTCCTGGTGCGAATCTGCTCCAGCCAAATGACTCCGTCGTAGGGATCGCTGTTTCCGCGTGTCGCCAAAAAGTCGATATCCCCGTCGTTGTCCAGATCGCGAGGTATGAGTTTGTCAAACATACCTCGTTTACGTCGGGTGATATCGTGTCGGATCCAAGCTGAGCTAGGATCTCCCGGGTTTTCAAACCAGCCGATACGGCCTAGCCCATCGAGTCGGTCTACGTCTTCATCGCCCATACGAGAACCCCTGCTGTAGCTACCGGAAATCACGTCGGTATCACCGTCATTATCGATATCAGCAATTCCGAATCCAATCATCCAATCGGGTCCGAAATCCCCGATGTGGTGGACGAGCCATTCATCGTTGAAGTTCTCTGGTTGTTCTATCCAAACGACTCCCGTGTATTCATCGCTAGCGCCAATAATGTCGAGACGGCCATCTCCATTGAGATCGTCGTATTCCAGATTGAATCCCGCCATGTAGATTCCCTCGATATGGATCGAATGCTCTTTGAATTTCAGATTCGAGGGGTCTTCGTTTTCGAAAAACACCATTCTCTCTTCCCCTCGGGATCCAACAATGATGTCGAGGTCGCCATCGTTGTCGAGATCCACCGGCTCTGCATTTTGAGGGACAACATAGCGACCGAGCTCAATTTCATGCCAGCTTTCCTCGTTTAGAGGATCGCCTTTAGCTTGAAACAGATGGATAGGGGTCTTTCGCTCAAAGTCATTGGGGCCTGGACGTTGAGACCCTTTGTTCGCTGCGGAGACATCCGGAATTCCGTCCAAATTAAAGTCACCAAAGAACACGCGGATGTAAGATCCACGTCCTTGCGTCTGTGGGATGATGAGTCGAGGCCAGGGTTCCGTGCGTATGTTGACTCCTGGGTTTTGTAGATAGATTAAATGAGATAGCTCAGCAGCTACGATGACATCCAAATGCCCGTCGCCATTGAGATCTGAAATTGCGGCATCCTCAGGGGCAGGGGAATCGGTTCCTTCCGCTAGCGTTATGTTGGTCCACGATTTGGGATCACCGGAACCAAATGCGATTCGAACATGTCCCGCTGAGTCAGGAACATAGTTAGGGTCGTATTCGCTAGAATCATACTCAGAATCGGATTCATGTACGGAGACGATGTCCTCAAATCCGTCTCCATCAAGATCCGCCATCACCAGGCCGTCGCTTCCACTTAGAGCGAACCCTGCAATTTCAGGGTCGTCGATGATATGCTCGTTCCAGCTTATGTACATGCCATCGGCGCTTTTTGCTTCGCTGAGTCGGTCGCCTACCGGCGTTTCTGATTGAGGACTGCACGCTGTGAACAATAGGGCAGGTGCGAGTGGGAGTTTATAGATTCTCATTGGAGTTTTCGGTGGGGAGAATCTCGAACGTAATGATAAGGAGCAAGATGAAATCCTTTTCTTGTCGAGGCCCTCATTTTGAACCAAGCGTACCGGTAGTGAAAGCGAAAAGCCTCAGTCACTCCGTCCTTGCCCTAAATGAAAATGGAAGGCTTAGTCCTATTTCATCACCCCCTTTCCTGTCACGCCGTATCTCAGCGGAAGCGAAACCTCTTATGCCTCACATTTCAATTCTCATCCTGCTCACGTTTCTCCTTGTCGGTTGTGGACGCGATTCAGGTCGATCCACAAAAGAATATTCAACCTGGAGCAGCTATGCGGGGAGTTCCGATTCCGCTCAGTACTCCAGCCTCGACCAGATCAACCGCTCGAACGTGAAGCGCCTAGAGGTGGCCTGGTCTTATTCGACAGGAGACAACAATCGATACTCTTTTGCTCCGCTTGTTGTGGATGACCGTGCGTTCGTCCTGGCGAAAAACAATTCCATAGTAGCGATCGACGCCACCAATGGGGACGAGATTTGGACCCATGTTCCGATGGGAGATAACAAAGCCATAACCCATCGAGGCATCAATTATTGGGAGAGCAAAGACCGCTCCGACCAAAGGCTCTTTTTCGCCAGTGATCATTACCTGAGGGCGATTGATGCCAGAACTGGGAAGGCTATTTCCGGTTTCGGTGACCATGGCAGTGTGAACCTGAAGGAGGGGCTGGGTCGCGATCCGGCTTCCTTTTCGCTGGTGCAGTCGCATTCGCCGGGACGCGTATTTGAAAATCTACTAATTCTGGGTTCGGCGACTAACGAAGGGTATGGATCGGCACCGGGGGATGTTCGGGCCTATGACGTAAAAACGGGCAAGATTGTCTGGACCTTCCACACCATTCCGCACCCAGGAGAATTTGGATACGATACCTGGCCAGAAGATGCTTGGAAAACCGTGGGAGGCGCCAATGTCTGGTCGGAGTTCACGGTGGATAAAGATCGGGGTATTGTGTATCTCCCTGTCGCCAGCGCTAAATACAACTTCTACGGGGCGGATCGCAAGGGAACCAATCTTTACAGTAATTGCCTCGTCGCCCTAGATGCGCGAAAGGGGGCTCGCCTCTGGCATTTCCAATTCGTCCACCACGACATTTGGGACTACGATCCGGCAACGGCTCCAAAACTGATTACAATTCGTCGCAATGGAAAGCCCGTGGATGTAGTCGCCCAAGCGACCAAACAAGGGTTTCTATTCGTTTTCGACCGGGTTACGGGTGAACCGATTTGGCCGATTGAGGAGCGTCCGGTTCCGCAGGGTACGGAAATGCCACGCGAAACGCTCTGGGCGACACAGCCGTTTCCCACGGCGCCTCCTCCGTTTGCGCGGCAGTCGTTCACGGTCGAAGATCTAAATCCCTACATGAGCGAAGAGGACCGGGCTCTTTTTTATGAGGGCGTCAAAAACGCGCGGAACGAAGGTCTCTTCACCCCACCGGGTCGGATCGACACCATTCAAATGCCGGGTAACAATGGGGGATCCAATTGGGGTGGAAGCGCAGTCGATCCGAAAAGCGGTACACTTTACGTGGTATCCAAAGATCACCCTGCTATTTTGAAACTGGTCCCCGACCAGGAGCAGGCGGCCCCTCCTCCGAGCGAGCCTGAGTTGCGGGCGCAGTACTTGTATGATGTACATTGCCAAAGCTGCCATGCTACCGGGCTCCAAACGAGCTTTGCCGCGGTTTCCTCCCTCGTTGGAATTTCCGACAAACTCAACGATGACCAATTACGAAATGTTATAAAGGCCGGGCAAGGGCCTATGCCCGGTTTTCCATCCCTTTCCGAAAAGGATTTGGAGCTGCTGGTGAGCTACCTCAAATCTCCCACGCCCGTTTCCCGTGAGCAGTCCGAAGCTTCGGAGCAGCTGGGCGCGTCGGTACGTTTTACGAGTGGATTCGGATTGGTCCGAGACAGCAGTGGTTTATCTCCTATCGGTCCACCGTGGTCGACGCTTACCGCCTATGATTTGAATCAAGGTACGATCAAATGGCAGATTCCTCTGGGTGACGTTCCCCACCTAGCTGCGAAGGGAATCAAAAACACCGGCTCCTCCATGCCCAAGGTGGGCCCTGTGGTTACCGCGGGCGGATTGCTCTTCGCGGGTACGCGGGACAAAAAAGTGAGAGCGTTCGACTTGGATAGTGGCAGCATCCTCTGGGAGACGGAAGTCTTGGCTGCTCTGGAAGGTATTCCTGCCGTGTACGAAGTCGCGGGACGGCAATACATCCTTTTTTGCGCGTCCGCTCAGGCCGGCCTAACTAACGCCACCGCTGAAACGATTGAGGGCCAGTATGTCGCCTTTGCCCTTCCGTAGGGTGTCGTCGACGAAGATGGGACATCTGACCTCGGGTCCTCTTGCGGTTCCCTTTTTCGATGAAGCCCGGTTAGGCGCCCTTGTGATGGGCTGATTTGCGAAGCAGATAGATGTATTGAGCGACGGCGATACAGCCGGTGATTGCAGTTAGGCTGATCAAAATGGATACGGGTTTCAAAACATCGAAAAGGATGCAACCCATGACGAGGTATTGAAGTGTAGTCGCCAGTTTACTCAAAAACTGGGCCTTGATCGATTTCACTCTCCGGGCGTGACCGGTGACAGCGATTCCCAACGCAACCAGAATCACGCCGATATCGCGGGCGCCCAGCAAGGCGCACTGCGTGAGCGACAGTTTCTCCATCAGCGTCCAGGTAAGCGCCACCGAAAAAAAGAACACCTTATCCGCAATCGGGTCGAAGACTTGGCCGAGGTAGCTTTCCGCTTTGAGTAGTCGAGCGACAAAGCCATCGAGAAATTCACTGAGGAGAGCGATCGCGATTACGCCCAGATGCCAGGACTCAGGCAGGAACGGGAACAGGAATGCCAATACCAAGCGAACGGCCGTTATGGCATTAGGAATCTGGGCGAAGAAGTTCGTTGGCATGCTCTCGTTGGCTATTGCTGGATGGTCAGAAATGGGGTAGGTCTTGAGTCTGACAAATTGCCCGGATTGTAGACACAATCGGTAAATGATTCCAAGCTTTAGTTACTTGCTGTAGGAGGTTCGTGCCAGGAGCAAGGCTAAGCCTCATTGCCTCCAGACCCTAAACCCACGAGGTTACGTGCTCAGGGGAAAAACCAAATTTCGAGATTGTTGTGCTTGACCGAAAACAGACTTCTACCGGAAACGCTGGAAACGTGTATCCATTTATTCACTTTGGGTTTAACGCCCCAAAGCTTGTCGTAGACCCCGACTTGTCGGTGGCTTCGTTGCGGTCTTTGGTAGCGGGCGATCTCTGAGCGCCCATTGTCGCACCTATGGGGTGGGCGCTCGGAGATCGCCCTCTAACTTAAAATGCCCCGAGGATGCTGTATTTAACGCATCAGGTGCCAGTCGGGGCCATCGGCCATTATGCTGGCGTTGATTTCCAGTAACTGCTTCTTTAGGCGGTCCGTCAGTTCTGGATTCTGCCCAGCAATGTCGGTTTTCTGCTTCGGATCGGTTTTTAGATTAAATAACTGGTAGTTCTTGTAGGTTCCCGACTTGATTGCGGGAATCCATGCCTCTTGAAACATATTGTGTGTCGATAGCTCGAAATCCGGTTCAGCTACGAGCGAATAGTCTCCATCCCGTATAGCCACAATCGGTCTCGCTTTCTGGAGATGCCAAAACAAAGGTTGCTTGCGCTCAAATCGCTTTCCGCCACCGGTGAGTAAAAACGACAGATCAGTTCCGTCCAAATGGACCCCCTGAGGAGTATCCAAATTCAGTAGGCGGCATACGGTGGGCAATATATCCACGAGTCCCGCAGGTGCCGTTTCTAGACGATTCGCTCCGATCTTTCCGGGCCAATTGAATATTCCCGGTACGCGAATCCCGCCTTCCCAGTTCATGCCTTTCCTTCCGCGGAGGCCCCCGGTTCGATCATCTCGGTAGCTTCCATTGTCGGATCCGTAGACGATTAGGGTGTTCTTGGGATCATCGATCTCCTTCAGCTTTGCTAATAGTCTGCCGATCGCCTGATCCTCATTGGCGATGGTGCCGGAGTATATGGCTGCCTTGTCTTCTAGACCACCATACTGGGAAACGATTTCGTCGGGAGCGGCGATCGGGGCATGGGGCTCGTGGAACCAGACGTTTAGGAAAAAGGGAATGTCACGATCGCTTTGATCTAGCCAGTCAATGGCCTCGTCTACGACAATCTGACACGAGTAGCCCTCGATTTCTCCGACGGCTTCTCCGTTGCGAACGAAATTGTTGGGATTGCGATGGCTAGGAGCAGCGTTGTTCGCCGTCGCAAACCAGTAGTCGAAGCCATGGTCGCTCGGAGTCGGCTTTTTTCGGTCCGCAGTTGGTAGACCCAAGTGCCATTTGCCTACGTGAGCCGTTGCGTAGCCGGCATCCTTCAGGATTTCCGCCAAAGTGATTTCGCGCTCAAGGAGATGGGAATTCTGGGTTTCGTCAAATATCCAGCTATAGACTCCGGCTCGAATATGATGGCGGCCGGTTAAAAGAACTGCCCTTGAGGGAGAACAAACCGCGCATCCCGAGTAGAAGTCAGAAAACCGAGTGCCTCCCGCAGCCAACTGGTCCAAGGCGGGTGTCTTGACGGGCCCCTCATAGCATCCAATATCCTGATACCCGAGGTCATCCGAAAGCAGCAAGACTACATTGGGTTTTCCAAAAAGGGAAAGGGAAAACGTAGACGCGATCAAAAGAGAAAAGAACAGAGTTCGCTCCATATCTGATCTTCTGTATTATTGCCCAGCGGGAAGCCAGAAAAAAGACCGCGAAACCGGTGGCGCGTGTTCCTGATTTCCTCGTGAGGGCACGACGGGTTGACGAATTGGGAAATAAGTAGAACGATGTACCTATGAACAATAGTAGCAGGGTGACTCGATTATCCTTTATTCTAGCTGGTTTGCTGATCGGCAGCCTATGTAGGGGAGAGGATAGCCGCCCAGTCCTAAAGCTGGAAAACGAACTGGCAGAAGTCGTCATCGATCTAGGCGGTGGTTCGATCGCCGCGTATCGACTGAAGTCGGACGGTTTGAATCCACTGCAGTGGGATTCCTGGTCATTCAGTCCCAAAGCCAAGGAAGCGCCTCCGATACTGCCAAGATCGATGGGGCATTTCCTTTGCTTGGACCGTTGGGGATCTGCTTCGGATGCGGAGAAGTCTCATGGCATGACCAATCACGGAGAGGCGACTCAAGTCTGGTGGGAAGGACTGCCTGATCGGAAACCAGTAGAAAGGCAAGTAAGTGTCGGTCTTGCGGCGGATCTTCCCATGGCGGGAATCAGTGTCGAACGCTATGCCCGCATGCAGCAGGGCTCTACGGTGGTTTTGGTGGAGGAGGTCGTGTCCAATACGAATCCCATCGGACGGATATACAATATCGTGCAGCACCCGACGATTGGTCCTCCTTTCCTGGATACTGAGACAGTTGTCGATTCGAATGGAACACGCGGCTTTATGCAGGATCGTCCCATGCCCGAACCCGAAAAGCCTGAAGTCCATTGGCCAATGGCTCAGAAGATGGACGGTACCGAAGTGAATCTTCGTTATCTGAAGGACGATTCATCGCCCAATGTAGTCTCGTTCATTATTGAAGAAGAGTACGGCTGGGTCACGGCGACGAGTCCGGAAAGCGGGCTCCTGCTAGGTTATCTCTGGAAGTCTAGCGATTATCCGTGGCTAAACATTTGGCGGCACGTCAAAGACGGGAAGCCATTTGCCCGTGGTCTCGAATTCGGCACATCGGGTTTGCACCGTCCCGGCAGCGATCTAGTGGCCAAGGGACGTATTTTTGACCAAGCCCTCTACCGATACATCGACGCGGACGAAAAACAGTCCTATAGGTATGCCATGTTTCTTACGGAGATTCCTCGCAACTTCGATGGCGTTGCCTCCCTGGAATATGTCGATTCACAAATCCGAGTCACGGAAAGCGGTCGTCGGGCGAGGAAGGTCGATGTCGAAGCATTCAACTTATTCGGGGTAGATTGAACGGACCGTCTTTCATAAGTGCACGAGATTTGAATACGCGCAATCAATTGTGTTCTCCCCAGGAAATGTTGGCACAAAAAAGCCACAGTCAGAGACTGCGGCTCGTGATTATAAAAATATTACGTAAGGCGATTTAGTTGCTCAATTCGTAAACTTCGACAAGAGCTACTCCATCTGCTCCACTCGAGTTGCCGACTTGGGCGGTATATAGCCCGGGGCTAAGCGTCAGCAACATTGCCGCGTCTGCGCTGTCAGCAGCGAGATCAAAGGCTCCAACGGAAACGAATGCGTCACCAATGTCAGTTGCATCCCAATCATCATTAGTTCCAATAGGGTCACCCTCGGAGTCAAATACAGTGACTGAAGGATCTGCAAGGAAGCTGGAAACTCCTTGGCTTTCGAGCCCAGGGCCTACAGCCCTTATGAGAACCTGCTTGTTCTCTCCAGAGCTGACAACAAAGCCCACAATTTGTGTGTTATCCCCCGTGCCAGCGACCGAGCGATTGGAAATGTTAATCAGGCGGGAAGGAGTGGCCGCTGAGTCATTGACCACTGATATGGAAATCTCGGCTACTCGGTATATTGATTCCGAGAAATCGGCGCTGGTAAAGGTTATAGGAAAGCCAGGAGCCATGGACGTCGCGTCCAGAATGCCTCCTAGTCCAGGAGCCATGAAGCCAGGGTGTATCGCCACGACTCCATTCTCAGTGGCGCCCGTGTTGGGCGCGGCTTGGGCCAGAAAGGCCGTGTTCGCGGGAATCTCATTGTTGACTTCGGTCCCGGCATCCCAGACATCTGTACCCATAATTTGGATCGTTCGAGCGATGACATTGTCGTCGCCGTCGAAGATGGGGTAGGCGTCGGGGGTGTCATTGCCCCAGAAGCCGTCGTTGCTAGGAATGATCATAGAGAGGTAGCTCAGATACTGATGCGAGGGGATAGACGGATCGATGCTGAAAATCTGAGTGTAGGACGTACCCGGAGCGACGGGTCCGCCAATGAAAGCAGACAAGCCATTCGGTTGAGAGACGCCAAAGGCGGTTTGCAAGGGGCCGACGTTGCCATCCTCTGCAGCGTTTTCGAGTTCAGCCGAAGCGGCACTGCCTGAATCGAAAGTGTCAAACATGCCATCGTGAACCATGAGGACCGGATTAACGGCCCAAAGGCCGTTGTCTGGGGTGGTATTGCGTACCGTTACGGCAATATCAACCGCCGAAGCGGAGACGGCCAAAGTGCCGAGCGCGACTGCTAAGTGGGTAATTGTGGTAAGAAAAGCGGGCCTAGGAGCGCTGCTTGGAATGGATACGGAGTTAAGATTTTTGTTACTCATGACAAAAAGAGAGGTCTCCAGAAGAGATCTTATTCCCAAAAAAATTGAGTTTCTGCTTTTCTACTTCTTAACGTTTTCCTCAGAATAAAGTTGCTCGAATTGCCGAAATCGAAGGTAATCTTTGCCTTTCGTGTAAACTCGCTAACCACCCAAAATGAAAAATATAATTTATCGTTCGACCTCTCTCGCGTTCATGGCGCTTTTTGCGCTGGTAAGCAGTAGCCTGGCTCAGGATGCGCCCAAGGCGGGCCCTCGTGAACACTACGAGCTTCGCTTTTATACCGTCGACTCGGCGGCTCAGCAGCAGCGCGTTGCTGATTACTGGGCTCAGGCGGCGATTCCTGCCTTAAATCGCCTAGGAATTAAAAACATTGGCCTCTTCCAGGAAACCAAGCCGCAGGAAGGCGAGGCATTTGGTCAAGTTGTTGTGCTGATTCCCTACAAGAACATCGGCCAGTTCGCGAGTTCGCAGTGGAAGCTCAACGCGGACAAGGAATACAAAAAAGCAGGGGCTGACTACCTCAGGGCATCGAAGGACGACCCTGCTTATCGCCGGATTGAGAGCCACTTGCTTAGGGCGATGAAGGTTAAGCCGCAGTTAACGGTGCCCAATATCGGAAAGAAACGAATTTTCGAGATGCGCGAGTACGAAGGGCATAGTGAAGCGGGGAGCGCGAACAAGATTGCCATGTTCGATCAGATCGAGGCGGACATATTTGCCGAGTCCGGACTAGAGGCGGTCTTTTATTCGGAGACACTCATCGGAAAAAACCGTCCCAGCTTGCGCTACATGGTCACCTTTGATGACGAAGCGGACCAGGCGAAGGACTGGCAGTCCTTCCGTGACAATCCGCGCTGGAACAAAGCCAAGGTCGATCCAAAGTGGAGCAGGGGAGGCGTGTCTGGCCGAACCACGAATTACCTAAAGCCGCTCAAAGGCTCCCAGCTCTAGCGATTGGAAAGCAAAGAACCCTCGAGGGTTTAAGACCCGCCGGATGATAGTCCGCGGGCCTTTTTTAGTTGAAGAAATCAAATTTGGGAAAAACCAATAATCCTTGAATCCCTCTAGGATTTTAATCGGGCAAAATCCGTTAAGCCCATCGCTTCCAAGAAGGGTCCTTCATGCAGTTCGTCGGATTCGTTTCTAGCTCTCACCCCAATATCCACACCGACAACGGATCGGAATGGCCGCGTACCTGCCTCGGAATCCGCCAAGGAGACGAACGTATTGACAACGTCGATAGGATCAGTGGGAACGTTTGGATCCTTAAACATGCCCTCAAACGCTTTACCCATTGCTTCGAAGGTTTCGGGTACGATTTCAGGGTAGGTCTCAGCCCGTCCGTCAGCGTCCTTTGGTTTGGGGCTTTGCCCGAAAAGCTCGGTGGAAAAGGGTCCCGGTTCGACGACCACTACATCCACTCCCGAAGAAGCCAACTCACGCCGCATACCCAGAGAATACCCCTCAACGGCCCACTTGCTCGCGTGATATATCGAAAAGAATGGGGCCCCAAATCGACCGGCAACCGAACTTACGTTGATAATAAGCCCCTTTCCAGCCGAACGCATCGCTGGAAGCAATCCTCGATTCACGCGGTGGATTCCTACGACATTGATATCAAGTTGCCGGCTAAATTCATCAGCAGTAAAAGCCTCGGCAATCCCAACATACATTTGCCCTGCATTGTTGATTAGGACATCAGGAGCTACCCCTCCTTCCAGAATGGCCGCTGAGGCCGACTCGACAGACGCATCGGAATGCACGTCCAATTCGACTACCGAGATATTGGGGCTGGCTTCTCTCAATTGCGCGGCGGCCTCGCTATTCTTGCCATCCAAATCTCTCATGGTTGCGAAGACCTTGTCTCCTCGGTTCGCAAACACCTGAGCGGCCTGAAAACCAAATCCCGTACTGCATCCCGTTATTACGATTGTTTTCATGATAGGTACCTTTCTTTCTGAGACATCATAGAATCAAATTGGACTCCTCAATCGTATTCAATCGTTTAATCAAGATGGGTTGGAATCCGTCGTGAAAACGCTTTCGACGACTCCGGCATCGAAGCGATTTTCCGATTGGCGCGACATTCCCCGGTAACCCATTCCTCTCTCGTGAGCTCCAAACTGGTATCCAGCGGACCCTTGCCCGAAAGAGAACTCCCTTTGCTCCCCGGCGCTGCCTATTTCAAGAAGCGTTGCCTTCTTGATTGCCAGTCGGAGCGAAATTCTCCCGCAGCCCAAACGTCGATATAGTCCCAGAGATAGCCTTCTCCATCGACGTCGATGTTGAACTTGTCATACCGTTCTTTGGCAATGAGCGGGTGCTGGCCGTAGATTGTCCGCCCCTCAATCTGAAAGACTACTTCCTCTCCCTTAAC
>CALDFV010000012.1 GCA_937942145.1 uncultured Opitutaceae bacterium | reverse complement strand
GCAGATTTCGTTGAGGCAAATAACGTACCCTTTTGCATTACTCTCCCAGTTTTAAAAGCCCGCTCTCAATTTGATGCTACTTTAAAAATAAATGTCAGAGAACGAACAGAAAGACGCTCCCCAGCTCAAACTCTGTGCCGCTGAATGGACGCTCATGAGGCACCCGTCGGCAGAAAAAGAATGGTCCATGGATCGCAAGTTAAAGGAAGCAAGGAAGGCTGGATTCTACGGGTTCAGCGCCGGCCCTAGTTCCGACGTTGCTCAAGCCTGTGCCAAATGGGGGATGGAGCTAGTCGGCATGGTCGACATCGGCAGCGCTCAGGAAGTGGGGGCTAAGCTGGATCGCTTTAAGGGAACGGGAGCGGTGCATGTAAACGTACAGCTATGCGATCACAATACACTTACCGAAACCGCTGTACCGATCGCCCGAGCGGCCCTGCAATGTGGCGAGTCGCTAGGATTGAAGCCCGCGATCGAATGGCATCGCGACACTTGCACGGAAACTCCCGAAAAGGGACTGGCCTTGATCGATGAATACCAGCTTCGCTACGGGGAAACGCTTAGGGTCAACTTTGACTATTCTCACCCCGGCGTGGTCAAGCACCTGTCTCCCGACAATTTCTGGGAGCGGCTTTCCGAATACCGCGTCGACCTTTTCAAGCAGAGCCAGCTCGTTCACTTTCGCCCCTTTACGGGCTCACACTGCCAAACTCCGGTCACCGACGGCAGAGGGAAGCTCGATCTGGATTTCATCGCGTGGCGCGATTCCTTTCTGCGACCCGCGCTCGCCGCATGGCTCGAGGACGCCCAACCGGATCAAACGCTTTGGGCCGTGGTGGAATTGGGGCCAAAAGGATCGGGCTATGCGCTTAACTGCTTCCCCAATGTATGGGACGATGCCATCGTCGCCAAAAATGAAATACAGTCGGTTTGGAACGAGCTGGTTGAAGCAGAGTGTAATAGCTAAGTCGATTATTTTGTAGGGACAATGACTAAGGTTGAAAGGGCTCTAAGCGGGAATCTATTAAAACATCCCCGTCTTGTTTTGAGGTAGCAGGCTATCTCCGAGCGCCCACAGTGAAAGAGTACCGCAGGCTTCCAGCCTGTTTCAATTGACAGTAAACAGGCAGGATACCTGTTCTGCTTTTAATGAGTGCCCAGAGATCGCCCGCTATCAAAGACATCAACGATGCCACCCACCGGTCGGGTTCTGCGACAAGTTTTGAGGCATCAGACCAAATGGAAATGAAGCAGGATAGGACTCTTGTCGATCATGAGCTTTGTTGAATGGGTAGCCTGCTTATACTGGCAGGATACCTGTTCTACTCCTAAAAGTCCGAGAGGACTCAGAGCGATGCTAGTTTACCGAAAAATGACGTAGAGATCGAACTGAAACGAGATATAAGCTCCCATCCTCGCTTACTATCAATACAATCCCAATCGCTCGAAAACACTGCAATCGGCGATGACCTAGACAATTCGTTTCCCAAAACCGGCACCCTTGTGGACCTCGCAATCCTTACAGACGAACTATCGCTCGATATCAACGAAGCCCTTGAGGAGGGGAAGGCGCTCGGCTTCCGAAAATTCGAGCTGCGCTGCGCGGATTCCTACGAACACCGGGTCCCCTATCTGAATTCAAAGGTGGAATCCCGCATATTGAAAGAGGTGGAACAAAAGGAGATCGAGATAACGGCTTTGACTCCGGGAATATTCAAAATCGGCCTTTCGGATACCGCAAAAATCAAGGAGGAGTTGGAGGTTACGCTCCCTAAAACCTGTGAGCTCGCAGTGCAGCTGGGAGTACCGCGCGTAATCGCGTTTAGCTTCATGACGAATGAAGGCGGCAGTTCTAAAGACGCTGTCGAACGTATTAAAGAAGCTGGGCAAGTCGCCGAACAGTTTGGCCTGCAATTGTCTGTCGAGAATGAGCCCGGATTCTTTTGCGATACGGGTTTGAGAACGGCCGCGCTCGTTGAATCCATAGGAGCGAAAAATGTGGGCATCAACTGGGATTGCGCTAACGCTTTGGTGGCGGGCGAAGTCGCCTATCCCATAGGCTACGAAGCGGTTTTGCCCCTTATCCAGAATATCCATATTAAAGACGCCATACCGGTTCCACCCGACAAATGGGAGAATCGATTGGTCGGTGACGGAGGTGTTAACTGGCTTGGGCAATTGCGCGCTATCCTCAAAGACAAACCTGTAAGTCACATTACGCTCGAGACGCATGTATTCCCCGTTCTGGAATCCACTCGCGAAGATGTAAGACGACTCCGCGTCCTCTTCGACGCCATCGATGGGCTCAATGACTAAGGGTTTCGCAAAAGCTATCTTACTTTTTCTGACCAGTGGCATTGCCACTCTTTCGCCCGTTCAGGCCCAAGTCTCGCCAGGCTTGTTTAACGTAGATTCAATCCGACTCAACCATCCCCGGATCTTGGCTTCGGAGGACGACTTCCAACGAATCCGAGACCCCAACTGGGATTCGCTCGGAATGCAGTACCTGTCCTTCCTCAAACAAACCGGATACGAGCTGCTCGATCAACCACCAATCGATTACAAACTCGATGGAAAGCGGCTCCTCCACCAATCGCGAAGATTCCTGAAGCGAGTTTCGACCTGGGCTCTACTGTACCGCGTTTTTGGGGACACATCTTATCGTGACAGAGTGATAAGAGAATTGGAGAACGTCTCTCGCTTTCCTGATTGGAATCCTCAACACTATTTAGACATCGGCGAGATGGCCCTCGGTTTTGCGATCGGGACCGATTGGCTTTGGGAGGAATTGTCGGGCAAACAAAGAGAGCGTTTTCTCGATACACTTATCAACAAAGCCATCAAACCCTCCCTAGACGAAGGCGATCCTTACAATTGGTGGGTCGAGAGTAGTAACAACTGGAATCCCGTCTGCCATGCGGGGCTCGTCGCCAGCGCCTTACTTATTGTGGACAGTAACGCGGCGTTGGCGGAAAGGGTTATCCGGCGAGCAATCCGCTCCGTTCCAATCGCCATGGACGCTACCGATCCCGACGGCATCTACCCGGAAGGCCCTATCTACTGGGGATACGGTACTCATTTTTCAGCCGTTCTGATAGACCTTCTGGAAAACGCCACAAATAGCTCGTTTGGACTATCAGAGCATCAGTCTTTTCGGCAGTCTATCCTGTTTCACAGCTTGGCCATCGCCCCAAGTGGCCAGTATTATAATTTCTATGACGGCGGCACGCTGGTTCGCTTTCAACCCGTAACCGCCTGGTTCGCCTCTCGGTACGATGATCCAACAGGACTGTACGAACTGAAGCGCAGTCTGAAAATCTATCTGGAAAGCAATACATGGAACCCGGAAGATATCCGAGGTCGCAATCTGGCTATGCTCGCCCTCTGGTACCCTGAGAACACCGGTATCGAGAGCACCTCGACTTCGTCGCTTCCGAAAAACTGGAAAGGCAACGGGCCCAACCCACTCGCCTTTGCGCGGGAAAGCTGGGATGACCCCAATTCTTTCTACCTCGCTTTCAAAGGAGGTAATGGACAGATCAGCCATGCCCACATGGACGCTGGCAGCTTTGTTTTCGAAGACGAAGGTGTCAGATGGGCAATCGATCTTGGTGCACAGGACTACCTCAGCCTCGAATCCAAGGGCCTTGGAATTTGGGATCGTCGGCAACATTCGGATCGATGGCGGATCTTTAGACTGGGTCCCTACAGTCACAATCAAATCCTGATCGATCAAAGGCTGCAAAACGCGGAAGGCTCCGCCTCAATCACTCAATTTTCGGATACAACCAATACCGTTCAAGGGACTGTCGTTCTTTCAGATATTTACTCAGGCCAGGTAGATTCATACGAGCGTACATTCACTGTGCAGCAATACAAAGTCCTGAGTATAAACGATCGCATTGCAGGAGCCCGCCAGCGAACCGAGCAACAAGGCAGGCAAAGCGCGACTTTGCGCTGGCGAATGCTGACCGAGGCTACAGTGGAAATCGAAAACAACGAGGCCATTCTGAAGCAAGAGGGCAAAACTCTTTTTCTCAAAGTCGTGGGGCCTTCGAAGTATGTCTTTAGAACCGAGTCGATCGATCCCCCTCCCAATTATTGGGATACCCCCAATCCAGGCGTTCGCGCCATCGATTTCTGGTGCAATACAGACGATTTTGGCGACCGGGAAATAACTGTCCTGATGAGTGTCGACAAAGCGGCAATCGAGCAAGTTGCGAACTCATTGTAGGTAACAGACAATTGAAATGGTACCCGATCTCCTTACCACTGAAATATGATCGTTTACCGCTATAGAAGTTTCGTATCGTTTATAGTAGCCACCCTCGCAGGCAGCGCCAATCCGTCTGCTGCCACTCCGTGGATCGATGCCACCTTGCCCGCGGGAATCGAAGGCCAGTCTCTCTCCCTACTAAAGTTTGCAGATCTCAATGGTGACCGACGTCCAGACGCCATTCTGCTTCCCAAATCCAAACAAGGAATATTGCCTCGGGTTTTCCTGAATAGATCTGAAGAATCGGATGAAAAAATTAGCTTCCGATTGGAGGCCTTCACTGAGACGAACCTGCCTTCAGTGAGAACGGCAGACACTCTAGTCTTCGCCGATCTAAATAATGATGGCATCAAAGACGCTATCCTCGGTCGCTACAACGACATCTATCAAGACGACTACGCTCCCGCAAATTCCCACCCAAAGCGTTCGGCATGGTTTCCCGGCAATGGCGACGGCTCGTTCGGTGAAGCCCGAGTGTTTAAAGAGGCTCCCATGGTCACCACACGAGCGATCGCGGTTGGCGACGTCAACCAGGATGGTTTGCTCGACTGCCTGATGGGGAACTGGTACCAACGTTACTTCACTGGGTACGAAGCCTTTTCAAACGATCTCCTTCTCCAACATTCCACTACAGAAGGTATTCCTGAATTTGCTCGTTGGCCGGTTCCCCATGAAACCTCACCTACTGACTTTCATGATGATCTGGGAGGACGTCCCACTTACGGAGTGGCGCTTCCGCGCTTTAACGACGGACTGCCAATGGTGCTGGAGCTCAATTACGGTCGACGCTGGAATCGTCTCTACCGCATGACACGCCGTGGACCCTTAAAGGAGATTCCGTCGAATGAAGAATCCCCCAGCCCATTGATACCGCAGGAAGGCGCTGCGATTGCCGATCATCTCATTCGACAACTCGCCGGAGAGGACATCGCGGCTCTTGCCAAAATCGACGGTGACTCCATACGACATGGGCGTCACCCGAAATGGCCTAGCGAACATGCCGAGGCCCAACCTCGTTCGCAACGTCCCGACGAACCGCCGTTTCGGGCCAATGGTAATACCTTCGACTGCGCAATTGGCGATATCGACAACGATGGAGATTTCGATCTTTTTGTATCCACCATAATTCACTCCTGGGCGGGTGAGTCCTCGGATCGATCGCGCTTTCTCGTGAATCAATTGAGCGAAACCGGCAACCTTCAGTTCCAATCGTTCGCTCATCTTTCCGTCGACCGCATTCCAGACCTTCCAGCGCCCGGCATCCCGTTGACCAAGGAGAACACGTCTTACAATCAAGGCGACATATACGCGGAGCTTGCGGATCTCAATCACGACGGCCGGCTTGATCTTGTTCTATGCTCTTCCGACTACCCGGATCCGCCGCCGCACGATGAACGCTTACGTATTTATTTCCAACAGGGAGACGGGCGCTTTCTCGATGTAACCAAAGACCTAGGACTAAATCACATCGGTGCGGGAATGCCTTCGCTCGCAGATGTCGATCTTGACGGGGACCTCGATTTGCTCATTGGCCAGAGTTTCAACAGACTTCCAAAAGAGCAGCGCGTTAAGGCTGCCTTGGCCAGTGGCGCTCTCCGCAACGACTCAGCCGAAGGCACTATGCCAGAGCCCCGAACACGCCTTTACTTAAACGAATCAAGCGAAGGTCGTCGTTCCCTTATACTCCATCTCATAGGTGATAAACAAAAAGGAGTGTCCTCTTCAGCCATCGGGGCAATCGTTCGAGTGACTGCTGATACTGACGGAGATTCCAACACCCCCGACTCTGTCCAAAGTCGGCAATTGCTGGGGGCCGGGGGTCATTCAGGCAAACAAAACGAAACGATCATTCACGTTGGCTTGGGCGCCGCAACCCACGCCACTAAAATTAAAATACAATGGCCAGGGGAGAATCAAACCCCTACTGAATTGGGAACCCTCCGGCCGGGGCGATATATTATCAGCCAGGAGGACCCCGTCCCCCAATTACTATCTAGGTAATCCGGAAACGAGTCAGCGTTTTTCTCTTCTTTTCCTAAAGCGATCAAACGGTCTATTCTAGAGTCTCACACGGAGAGACTTTAATAAGGAATCGTTTGATACTACAAGTTGATTACGGGTCACTTCCACGCGAATATCACAATTCTTGCATCGGATTCTCCAGTCAGGCCAAAACGATTCGTCCAACAAGGCCGCAATCTGATCCAAGGCGGTCTTCTTGTAGGACACCTCTCCGGTTAGAAGCATGGCCAAGGCATTGAGCAATATCCGCTGTCCGGCCGCTTTGCAGATCGTGTAGTCCGGAATATTCTGCCGCGCCGTTGCCTCAGCCCGACCTTCGATCTGGGTTCGCGCCGTGAGTACCGGCGCCCCTCGTTCGCGATCGCACTCGGCCTGGATCTGATTCCAAATGTCCTTCGATATTCCGGGTTTAATCGACTCTCTCGCTCCGGCTACCGAACGCAATTGATCGATCTGCTCAGATGTAACAAAAATGTGGGGACTTTGAGTGGGAACTTTCGATTGAGCCAAAGATCGAACTCCTCCCAATTCCGTGAGCCAACCTCCCAATGCCACGGTGGCAATCCCTTTTAGGGCATCTCTTCGATCTATGTTGTAAAGACTCATACTCAGCGAACACCCCAATCTCCGACCAAGAACCACCTATCCCGAAATTTATCGTAAACCTAAAAGAAAATCGATACGCTTTGCTCACCGCAGTAGCAGTGTGCCATAGTTCAAATCTGTAGTGCGGTTTCCGAGATGCGAGCCGCATAGAACTAATTATGAAAATAGCCCAGTTTCTAAGATCCCACCTCACCATCACTTGTCTTCACGACACGATACAAGTCGAGGCAACTGCAGCGGAGCACATCCAAACTGCCAGCAATGCAATCGAGCCCCATGATTCGGACCAAGGCGCCCCCGCAAATGCAGGGATCACTCTCGGTGTATTGACGCCCGAAGAGGCTTTGGAACGAAAGGTGCCCGTTTCCGGCGAAGATGAGTGGATGTACGTTCGGTCGTCTCAATCTGAAGGAGTCGAAATGTACGTTTCACACACCTGGTTCCTCTATCGTCTCGCCTGCCGACTGGTAGACGAATGGCAGAACGATGACATTGATGTTTTCTCCGGTGGCAGAATGTTCCAACCCGCTTTCAAGCGTCTGCGACCGGCCTATGATTCTCTCCTCAACAACCATGCTCGAACCGCCAAGGGCTTCGATCCCGAGGACCACATACGTGAAATGGCTCGCCAAGGGTACACGCACGTAGAAGTAAACGGATATGCCGCCAATTTCCCCTACGAAAAGGCGGCTCCCGGCGAGCTACTGTATCTGTTTTATACATACTGCCCCGCACTCGATCAATTCGTTTACAGCAAGTTGAATAAGGGCATTTATCCGTATGACTATTTGCAAGCCAATCTAAGGAAACTAGTTCATTCCGCCCAATTGGCAGAAAAGTATGGTCTTCGAGCTGGCATCCTCTCTTTCGAACCCCGTTCCGTCCCAGAAGAACTTCTACAAAAGTACCCAATGCTCAGGGGAGCTCGAGTGGATCACCCCCTTCGGAGTTTTCGACCTCGCTACAATTTGACGACTGCCCATCCCGTCGTCCTCGAACATTATGCGGAGATGCTTACCAAAATCGTTCAGGCTGCGCCTAACATCGACTACATGGCTATTTGGTCGAACGACAGCGGGGCTGGATTCGAATACACGAGCTCCTTGTATGTAGGCCGAAATGGCGGTGGATACGTTATTCGCGAATTCAAGAACGATGACGAAATCGCCAAGGCAGCCGCGGAAAACATTATCCGCTTTATGAAAACAATCCGTGATGCCGGACGTCGCCTAAATCCCGATTTCAAATGCATGCTTCGGAGTGAAATGTTCTACGCTGAGCAAGACCATCTTTGGGACCAGGTGGAAGACGGGATTGAACTCGAAACCAACACTTTGGTTAGCAAGGGCTTCGACGCCGACTATAGGCATCCAAAATACGACTGGGCCAAGGAGTTCACTTTTTCAGGGCTGTTCAACCAATTCGACGCTAGAGAAAAACCGAGGAAAGAGCTGCTCGAGTCGAAGGGCTCGAACGCCCACTTGTATTTCAGTCCCGGCTCCTTCTGGAATATGGAACCGGTAAAAGCCCCCATCTACCCACGCCTCCTTTGGGAAAAACTCCGCGACTTGCATGCCCAGGAAGCTTCTCACATCGCTGGGCTGTGTGGCTCCACTCCTACGACACTGGCGCCCTACAATATTAACCAAGAGATAATTCAGACTTTCCAAAATGAGCCCAACCTGGCTTTCGAGGAAATACTGCAACGGAAAGCCGAGAAATGGGTGGGCGAAGCAAATGCCAATTGCCTCATCGAACTGTGGCTTCAAGCCGACGAAGCTTATCGCAGTTTCCCCGCGCCCGTAAACGTACTGGCAATCTGGAGCACGTGGTACCGTATCTTAGTTAGGCCATTCGTTCCCAACTTCGAAGCGTTGAGCGAAGAAGATCGGGCCTACTACGAGGATTTTCATCTGGGGCATGTCAACAATCGGATTCGCACCGATTTCAGGC
>CALDFV010000011.1 GCA_937942145.1 uncultured Opitutaceae bacterium | reverse complement strand
TGGCTCCTGGCCCTTGACCAGATCGTCCAGCTGCTTGAGTTGCTCTAAAAACAGCGAAACCTTATCGAGTGGCAACGCGCAAGGTCCATCGCATTTAGCCTTATCCGGATCAGGATGGGTCTCCAAAAACAGACCTGCTATCCCAACCGCCAATCCAGCTTTCGCCAGATCGAACACCTGACTCCTTCTACCACCCGCAGCTTCAGACTGCCCACCAGGAATTTGCAACGAATGCGTAACGTCAAAAATAATTGGATACTCAAATTTTTTCATGACTCCGATTCCCAGCATATCCACAACCAGATTGTTGTATCCAAAACTACTGCCACGTTCGCACAGCATGATTTTGTCATTTCCCGCTTCCTCTATCTTGCGAGCGATGTGCCCCATCTCTCGAGGCGAGAGAAACTGCGCCTTCTTGACGTTAATGATCACTCCCGTCTTCGCCATAGCCACCACGAGATCGGTCTGCCGACACAGAAACGCAGGAAGCTGAATAATGTCGCATACATCCGCAACGGGCTGTGCTTGATAGGCCTCATGTACATCTGTGATCACAGGTACACCAAATGCTTCTTTTAAATCCGCCAGAATTTCCAGCCCTTTCTCGAGTCCGGGGCCTCGATAGCTATTGATTGAGGATCGATTCGCTTTGTCAAAGGACGCTTTGAAAACGTACGGAATTCCCAGATTTGAAGTAACTCTTTTTAGTTCGGAAGCAATTTCGAAGGCCAAATCCCTTGACTCCAGTACGTTCATTCCCGCCAAAAGCACGAATGGCTTTCCATTACCGCAAGGAATTCCGGCAATATCGATCGTCTTACTCATTCACCCTTCTTTCACCTAGTAAGACTTCGTGCAAAATAAAAATCCTTCAGGTACGGGCGCGTTTAAAGAAAGGAGAAATACCCTCCATTTTTGTTGCTGTCATTTCTGTGATTTCTCTGCTTGGGTACCTCTCGAATCATGGACTTCCCAATCGTATTACTATCCCTCCCCCTAAACGGGAGAGACCTTAAGAAAACAAATCCCTATGTCTAAACGCCGATTTTGCTGGATAGATCTAGAAATGACAGGACTGGATCCGGTTAACGACCGAATCCTTGAAGCTGCGGTCATTGTGACGAACAAGCAACTCGAACCCGTATTCGAATGGGAGACCCCCGTTTTTCAGACTCCTGAGGTCCTCGAAAACATGAACGACTGGTGCAAGCATCATCATGCAGTTAGCGGATTGATCGATCGTGTTCCGAACGGGATTACGGAAGCGTCGCTCGACGAAAGGCTATGCGAAATCGCGAAAGCGCATTTCAAGAAAAAGAACCCTGTTGTCATCTGTGGGAATTCGATTTCCCAAGACCGCAAATTTATCGATGCTTATCTCCCTCTTTTTGCTTCGAGACTTCACTATCGAATGCTTGATGTTTCCAGTTTCAAAATCGTATTCCGAGAAATGCTGGGAAGGGAGTTCAAGAAAAACAATACGCATCGCGCGCTAGACGACATCCGGGAGTCAATCGCCGAGCTCAAATATTACATGAGTTCCATCGACCCATCAGACTTGGCATTGATCAACAACGAACCCAAAGGACTCGTCACGGATTCGACGGAGGATTCGTAATGCTTCCAGTCGATTCCTTGCCGTAAAACTTGTTGATCTTCTGAGAAACGTCACGGTACCCGATATCGTTGGAGTAAATCGCTTTATACTGCTGAATGGCATCTTCCTGCCTGTCCAGGCGTTCGTAGCATTGAGCTAGCAAATAAAGGACCTCCTTTTTCAATTCGTCGACCACTGTCAAACTTTCGGCAGGCTGCTTCAGCTGTTCCAACGCAAGATCAAATAGCTCCTTAGCCATAAAGCAGCGGCCGAGTAGGACCAGTGACTTGATCCTCAAACTAGGGCTTCTTTGCGAAATCTGAAACTGCTGGATTGCGGCGTCTATGTTTCCACTTTCAAACAGGTATCCCCCGTACTTATACCGCTGACTATAGTCGTTGGGAAACTGCTCTACCAGTTTACGGCTTTCTCCGAGCTTCAGCTCCAAAAGCTCCGCCTCTAGAGCCTCTAGCTGTTCGTCTGAACCTCCATTTTCAGCTATTTCCCGTCTCAGGTCGAACAGTTCTCGCTCCACGCGATTCACTTTTAATTCGCTTCTAAGTTGGCGAAGCGGGGCATCTGCCTCCGCCTCGGGCAAAGCAAATGCTTTGTCGAGCCACTCCATCGCTTCTGAATATCGTTCCTGATTAATCAGCGACCTGACAAGCAACTTGTAACTATCCACCTGCTGCGGATCTTTTTGGATCGCTTCGATCAAATCCTCGGCACGTTCTTCGCTGCCGCTCTCGTCGACCACGACGCGATTTGCTCTTTCAAGGGAGTCCGCTTGCTTTTTGTTCTTCAGCTTTGAACGAAAGTCTTCTTCCTTGTCCGCCCACTTTCCTTGATTAATCGAGTGCGCGACGGATGCCGATTTCACTAGTTCCTGCACTGCGCTGCTCCCCGGTCTCAAACGCGTGAGTCCCTCCGCAATCCTCAAAGCTTTCTCGGTCGATCCCGATTTTATAAGCGCTTCGCACAGACGCTCCATTTTAACAATATTGTTGGGGTATTTTTCGCAAATTAGCTCCAAACAATAAGACTCCGTTTCATTCAGATCCAATGCCCTTGCTCCTCGAGCGATCAACGAAAGCGCTCTTGAACTATACACGTTTCGATTGAGAACGTTTTCACCGATCGACATGGCCTTTCCAGGGTCCCTCTTCAGAATCAAATAGCCTCGGAACAAAACTAAATAACCAGTCAAACCAGTAAGCATAACACCCACGCCTTTGCCTTTGTTTGCATATACCCTCCTCTGCGCTTTCCTCAGTAGGCGCCGCACTTCCAAACAGCGTGGCTCTTCATCGAGGAGCGAACAGCAAATCTCAATGGTATACTCGAAATTTCCGCGAGTCATCGCAGTACGCGCGTTCTCAATTTTTTTGCGATCCCGATCGCTCAAATCGTATTCAAGTACTTCCGACATTCCATGCAATCAGCTCCCTAGCTGAGATCTTTGCGAACCGCTTCTTCCAATTTTCCAATAGACTCGGTTGCCAAGTCAACGGTCTTGGCTTCGACAAGCAATCTTATCTTTGGCTCCGTACCTGAATATCTTACTAGCAATCGCCCATCGTCTCCGAACATCTTCTCAAGGTCCTGCATCGTTGCGCGGATATTTGGACACTCGTCCAGGGGCTTCTTTGAGGCTACTGCGATCGCTCTCGTCTCTTGAGGGAAAGCCCCATAGAAAGAAGCCAGATCCGCCAGCGACTCGCCTTTTTCCACAACCGTCCGAGCAACGCTTAATGCTGAAAACAAGCCATCCCCTGTCATTGAAAAACCCCCAATTACGACGTGCCCGGATTCCTCTCCCCCCAATGAAAATCCTTTCGCGATCATCAATCGGGATACAAATTTATCCCCAATGTTCACTCTCTCAATCGAAACCCCATAGTCGGACAAAGCAGAATCCAGCCCTAAATTGCTTTGCCGCGTAGTAACCAGCGTATCATATTTTAGCTGCCCCAGCTCTTTAAGGCGAATGGCGAGCAGCCCCAAGACTGCTTCACCCGACAATTTCGCTCCCTTGTTATCAAATGCCACCATCCGGTCTCCATCACCGTCAAAGGAAAATCCCATGTCGTACTGATTGGCCTTATACATTTCAGCCATTGACTGCGGGCATTCACTCCCGACTCCGTCATTGATATTTGATCCGTTAGGACTGCAGCCCACGGTATCCACTTCGGCCCCTAGAGACTCAAAGACTCCGGTAGCAACTGAGCTCAAAGCTCCATTGGCGCAATCAAGGGCAATTCTCTTTCCCGAAAGAAGACCCGGGTCGAATGCGCTTTTAACCCGAGATACATACAACTCAGTCTTTTCGGTAAACCCATCTTCAATCGCAGGAAAATCCGTTTCCTTAGGCGCGTCTGCCCTACCCACGCTATTGTCCAGTTCCAACTCAAAAGACTCCGAAGGTTTCGTTCCGTTTGATTGGAAAAACTTAATCCCATTATCCTTGCTCGGGTTATGAGAAGCGGTAATCGCGCAGCCGGCCAAGGCGTCTCCAAGCTCCACCACCTTGGCGATCGCTGGAGTCGGAGCCACACCAATCGACTCAATGGCGCCTCCTTCCGAACGGAATCCAGCTCCCAATGCCGCTAAAAGGTTCAGACCTGACGCTCGGGTATCCCTGCCTACAACCATGAGCGGAGCCTCTGTTTCATGCCGCTTCTTCAACAGCCGTGCCATCGCTAAGCCCGCACGAAAGGCGATGCCATCATTGAGGCTGGGGCCGCCGTACTCACCGCGAATCCCATCCGTTCCAAAGTATTTAAGAACCATTACGATTTGTAAAATTCCTTCGCCTGTCCGATCTTCTCCCGGACACTGCCACCTGTCAACAGATCCCGGGCTTCCTCGACTCCTTCCGCAATACTCGCGTAACGTCCCGTCACGAAAAAAGCCGCAGCAGCATTAACGACGACCGAATTCTCCAGGGCTTTGGGGGCCTTACCCTCCAGCAGTCGATCCAATATCTGCATATTCTCCTCGACGTCGCCACCTTCAAGATCCTCCAGCGGGCCTGAGTCGATCCCCATCTCACTTGGAGCCCAGCGGGCATTAATACCTCCTAACGAACCAAAGCCTCGGGCAATATTTGTCCCCGCTGCGCTAAACTCATCCATTCCGCCTTTCTCCCCCAAATCGCAATGCGCGATCAGACCGGCGTTGAGACCGAGAGAGTCTTGGGCGTTTGCCATCATATCGACAACGGTGCCACTGAATACTCCCAGCAACTGGTAGGCAGGTTTCGCCGGGTTGATCAATGGCCCCAGTATATTGAATACAGTGCGCTGCCCTTTTGCCGCCAAGGCTTGTCGCACTGGCACAATTTCCTTAAACGCTGGGTGAAAGGCGGGAGCAAACATGAAACAGAACCCCAACTCCTCCATCGATCGCTGCAAAATAGCGTCATCGGATGCGATATCAACCCCAAGGGCCTCCAAAAGATTCGAGCTTCCGCACTTCGATGTAATCGATCGATTCCCATGCTTGAGAACAGGAATCCCTGCTGCCGCTACGATAAACGTCACGGTGGTGCTGATATTGAATGTGTGCTGCTTGTCACCCCCAGTCCCGCAAACGTCGATCGCCTGGGAGCTCCATTCGCCCAGACCTGGATCTCGAGCAAGCTCTCTGTATCGTCTGGCAAGTCCCGCAACTTCTTGAAAAGATTCTCCCTTATTTGCGAGTTTTGTAAGAAAATCTGCTTTCTCGACGGGATCCTCCTCCCCTGACGCTAAAAGATCCGCTACAACTGCTGCCTGATCCTCAGTCAGGCTTGATCCCGCTGAAACGATGGCTGAAAAATCCGCAAGCTTCATACTAAGAGAGAATTAAGCGTCCCAATCGCAAAAACAATTATAATCGCTCTTCCTATGAATCGCCTTGCCCAAGCCGCTTGGGCCTAGCAAATTCTGGACAGTCTCAATGGATAACATCTTGTCCAATGAGTCGAATTGCGGTTCAATCCCAAACAATTACTTGACGGCCCACATAGCGACCGTTATCTACCGCTCCTTTTATCGAATCACGCGCTAATCTAAGCACAGAGTTTATTACAAATGGCCAACCCTAAACGCAAGCAGTCCAAACGCCGTAGTCGCCTCCGCCGCGGAGCCAATCGCTTCGAGGAGCCACAACTCGCGAAAGATCCAGTTGACGGCTCTGCCTTCCGACCGCATCGCGTGAATCCAAACAACGGAATGTACCGCGGTCGCCAAGTGACCGATGTCTCCGTGTAATTCCCTAAATGTGACGCGGCACCTTCCCGCCCGCGCGATCCGAATGTCCATGCGATAATGGAGATTCAGGCTAAAGCCTGCATCGCTGTCGATGCTATGGGTGCGGATAAAGGCCCTTCCGAGATAGTTTCTGCGGTGAGGCTCGCCATAGACGCCTTCCCCGATCTCTCACCCATTCTTCTCGTGGGTCACGAGACGGTCCTCAAACCCATCGTAGAAGATGCGGGACTCGCTTCACATCCAAAGCTTCGCATCGTTCACGCTTCTCAAGTTGTCGATATGGATGACAAGCCGCTACAGGCAATGAAGCAGAAGCGGGACTCTAGCATGGCCCGATCTATCGAACTGGTGAAGGACGGGGAGGCTGCAGTCGTCGTCAGCTGTGGCAATACCGGCACCTTGATGGCTAGCGGAACGATTCGCCTGAGAACAATGGATGGCGTGGAACGCCCCGCCCTCGCTACGGTCATGCCGCGCCAAAAGGGTCACTTCGTGTTGATTGACGCCGGTGCCAACCCGCTAGCAAAAGCTGAGCATTTGGTCCACAACGCCGTGCTGGGAAGCGACTACTGCAAGCATGTGCTCGGCAATCAGAGTCCACGGGTAGGTCTCATGACAATTGGCACCGAAGAAGGCAAAGGGAATGAAACCACCAATGCAGCAAACGAGCTTCTTAAAAAAATATCTGGAATCATCAATTACCACGGCCCTATTGAAGGGTTCCAGCTGTTCGAGGATGTGGTTGATGTTGTGGTCTGCGACGGCTTCACAGGGAACGTTATCCTAAAAACCTGCGAGTCCCTTTTCAAATGCCTTTTCAAGGACTTCCTTGGGGGCGAGATAAAGCGAAATCCGCTACGCCAGTTTGGGTATCTGTGTTCTAAGGGCGCATACGATGCCATTAGAACGCAATTGAATCCAGACCGCTATGGCGGAGCGCCGCTTCTTGGATTAAAAGGGAATATTCTGAAAGCCCACGGATCCAGCAACCGCGAGGCAGTCATGAATGCGATTCGTATCGCTAACGAGATTATTAGCAAAGACTTAAACTCCCAGATCACTGGGGACATCGAAAAAGCTAACCGCATTATTTTTCCCGAAACAAACTGAGCCATCGCTCATTTGCGAGTTGCCTCGTAGACAAGTCTTGCCATTCAGTCTCAACACATGAGCACTCTGCCAAGGTCAGTTGTAATAAAAGGAACCGGTTCCTATACCCCTGCAACCATAAAGACAAACGACGACTTGGCGGAATTCGTAGACACTTCTGACGAATGGATCTTTACGCGCACCGGGATAAAGGAGCGTCGTTTCGCGGCTGAGGGAGAGAATACCTCCCACATGGGAACTGAAGCGTCCCGCCGGGCGCTTGCTAATGCGGGAATCCAAGCAAGCGACGTCGATTTAGTAATCGTCGCTACGATTACCCCCGATATGCCATTTCCCTCTACGGCCTGTCTAATTCAAACCCAGCTGGGGGTTAGCAATGCCGTTTGCATGGACATTGAAGCGGCGTGCTCCGGTTTCCTCTATATCATGGAAGTCGCCGCTTCCCTGATCAAAACGGGTCGATACCAAAACGCCCTGATTGTCGGAACTGAAAAGCTGTCCAGCATATTGGATTGGGAAGACAGAACCACTTGCGTTCTCTTTGGCGATGGAGCGGGAGCAGCCGTCCTCGGCCCTTCGGACAGTCCCCAGACCGGTTTGCTCGACTTCAAACTCGGAGCCGACGGAGCAAACGGTGAGGTGCTTTTCATGCCCGGAGGAGGTTCCGCCAACCCCGCAACAGGAGCCTCGATCAACAACCGACTGCACTTCCTGAAAATGCGTGGCAGAGAGGTATTTAAACTGGCGGTCAAGGTAATGGAACAGGCGGCTAAAGAAATTCTTGAACAAAATGGCCTGAATTCGGACCAACTAGCGTGCGTCATTCCACACCAAGCCAATTTAAGAATCATCGAATTGCTTTCTTCCCGACTGGAGATTCCGATGGACCGCTTCTACCTCAATCTCGAGAAGTACGGGAACACCTCTGCGGCTTCGATCCCGATTGCGCTAGACGAGGCATTTCGGGACGGACGGATAAACTCGGGCGATCTCGTCCTCCTTGTCGCCTTCGGAGCTGGTTTGACCTGGGGAGCCACCTTGGTTCGCTGCCCATGAACACGCTCAGAAACTTTAGCTTGATACCCTCTAATAGACTCGATTCCCTTCTTGCCCTATGATTCGACACTCCATCGTTACGTTCGCCCTACTGTTTTCGGCTCTTGGAGCCGGTGCGGCCAACCTCACGTGGGACCCAACCAACGGCTATCAATCGGACGAAGTCGAATTATCGGGCCTTCTGCCACAGGAAATACAGCGCGTTCTGGACTGGATGAACGCCGGTCGCAAGGCCGAGGAAAACAAAAACTACAGAAAAGCCCTCAGAAAATACAAACGGGTCAATAAAAAGCATCCTAAGAGTCAATATTCGCCCGAATCCCTCTACCGGACTTCGCAAATTCGGCTGAAGCAAAACAAAATCGATCATGCCTTCGACGCATTCGAGTTGATTGCCTATGTTTATCCGAGCTACGGGAGCTTCAACGACACGATCGGCGAAATGTACAAAATCGCAGTTCGCAGACAGGAAAGCTATCGACAAAAGATTTTTGGCGTTTTCCCGGGATTTCTAAACTATGATCGGGCTGTCCGGTATTTCGAACGAATCGTTTCCATCGCCCCCTACAGCGACTACGCTCCGCTTTCATTGATGAATATCGCTCAAATCTGGTCGAAACGGAAAAATGATACCATGGCGATCTACTCGCTGGACCGCCTCATCACCCACTATCCCAAAAGCTTCCTGACTCCAGACGCCTATATCCAATTGGCAAGTACACATGCGAATTTGGTACGAGGACCGTACTACGACCAAAGCAGCACAGAAGACGCTATCACCTTCTTCGAAGACTTCCTCATTCAGTTCCCTTCTAACAATAGGGTAGACGAAGCAGAGGAAGGCCTTTTCGAGACGCAGGACATCATGGCCTTGAGTAAAGTGAAAATTGGGGACTTCTACTTTCACAAACGATCTGACTTCCATGCTGCCAGAGTTCTTTACAACGAAGCCATTACGATTGCTCCGAAGTCCGGAACCGCCGAAATGGCTCGAAAAAAGCTGAAGATGATTGAAGTGAAAGAGGAGAAACTCGGTATCGAAAACGAGCCTGAATCTGAAAGAGAGGCGCCAACCGTCGAAGAAATGGAGAAAAAGGCGGAAAAGCGGGCGAAAAGAAAAGTGCTGGGCATATTCTAGATCCACCAAGGTCTTCCCTTCGTAACTATTTTCTATGCGACGTTTTCTCCACACGCTTTTGGGCATCGGCATAATCGTCGGCCTTGCAAGTTGCGCTTCCTATCAGATGGGGCAGCCCGGCGAATCAGATTCCTACCGGAGCGTCTATGTTAAGCCCGTACGGAACGACTCGACCTACCCGATGCTGAAGGCGAGCTTGACCGCCTCTCTCCGAAAAGCGATCGCGGATACGGGATTTTTAGACGTTACCGCCTCTACCTCCGCCGACACTGTTCTCGAAACCAGAGTAATCTCGGTCAACCGAGAGATAGCCGCAGTTTCCTCCATTGATGTAGGCCGGGGTAGAAAGTACGAGCTTGAGTTCGAAACGCTCTGTACCCTCTACCAGAAAGTTGGTGGCCAGCTTGAACCGGTTTTTGTGAATCGCAGAATAAACGTGAAGCAGGACATTTTTGCAGACAGCGGACAGGTAAACGCGGAGCACCAGGCAGGACCTGAAATTGCTCGCAAGATCGCCCAACGAGTCACCGAATCTATCGTAGACACCTGGTAGGCTTTCTTCACCCTCCTTTTTTGGTATCGCAATTGGGTCCGCCTTATTTCTAATCTGCAATATATGGAGTCTCCATTACTAGCTCCTTCGATGCTTGCGGCCGACCACACTAGATTGGCCGAAGATATTGCTGCCATTGAAAGGCTCGGAATAAAGTGGCTTCATATTGACATCATGGACGGGCACTTCGTTCCTAATCTGTCTTTCGGACCGCAAACCGTTGCGGACCTTCGGCCGAAATCAAAACTGTTTTTCGATGTCCATCTCATGCTCGACAATCCGCAGGACTATGTTGAAGCATTCATTTCCGCCGGGGCTGACCAAGTCTCTATTCACGTCGAGCCCAGCTACGACATTGGTGGAACCCTTGAAAAAGTCCGAAGCCTGGGTGCAAAGCCTGGCATCGTTTTGAACCCAAGAACCGACGCTAGTCACATTCTCCCCTATCTCCCTTCTGTCGACATTGTGCTAGCGATGACTGTTCAACCCGGATTCGGCGGTCAATCATTCGATTACAGTGTTCTCGAAAAGACCAAGCAAATCGATGCTTACCGAAGCGAACACTCATTGAACTTCAGGCTCGAAGTAGATGGTGGAATCAATCTTGATACGGCCCGGAATTGCCGTAATCATGGAGTGGATACGTTTGTCGCTGGTACTGCATTTTTCAAGTCCGACGATCAGACAAAATTCCTGAGTGAAATCGAGTCGATGTCCTAACATGGAAATTTCACAGAAAAAGCCTAGCTATGGACTTGAGGATTTAGAATCCGTTTTGCTATCAGAAACGCAAATTGCGAATCGTGTTGCGGAACTCGCAAAAGAGATTTCATCTCACTACGGCGACAAGGGTATCACGATAATTTGCGTGCTTAGCGGTGCCCTCGTTTTCACATCCGATCTTATTCGTAAACTCAAACTTCCAACTCGACAGGATTGTCTTAGAT
>CALDFV010000010.1 GCA_937942145.1 uncultured Opitutaceae bacterium | reverse complement strand
CGCGGGGATGAGTCCCCCATCTCGAGTGCCGAACCCGAGACAGACTGCCTGCACATTTTGCTCATTCAGTTCGTCTACATAACTTGTCCAGTCCTGGTTAAGGCTCTCGCCATCGCTGATCACTATGAGAAAGCGGTCGGCCTCGCTGTCCGATTGCCGAAAGGAATCGAGAGTCGTCTCCAGCATAGCCCCATAGTTGGTGCCACCTTGGGGAATGAAATTGGGGTTCAAATCTCTTAGGAAACCGCGGAGTATCTGGTAGTCGGGACTCATCGGGCTTTGGAGAAAAGCGGTTCCGGCAAAGACGATCAGGCCGACGCTCTCTCCCTGTAAATTGTCGAGCAAGCTTTCCACGACTAGTTTAGCTCTTTCAAGTCGGTTGGGTTTAATGTCTTCAGCTAGCATGCTCTTGGACAAATCCATAGCAATTATCACCTCGCGGGAACGCTTGAAAACCTCCTTGTGTATTTCACCCCATTGGGGCCGGGCGAGCGCGATTATAACGAAAACCAATCCAATGAGAAAGAGCCATTTGGATGGTTGGCTTAGACCGGATTTGATCTCGGAAACACCTGCGAAAGTGGCCTTGACTCGTTTAACCTTAGAGCGACTAGAGAGTGAAACAATCCTTTTTCTGAATACGATAGTAGTTAGTATTCCTAGGACGGGAATCGCTAGTGCAAAAAGGTAGAGCTCTTGTCCAAAAGTCAACTTAGGACCTCCTTTCGATTCATCGCCCCAATCGCTAGCGCTCCAAAAAGCATGACGCCTGCTGCGATCGAGAAATAGGGAAAAAGCTCAGTGGTCACACTGTACTGATGTGACTCAAACTCAATCTTGCTGTTTTTGTCTATAGAGTCGAAAGCGTCCTTAATTGTATTGGAATTATCGGCACGATGAAATTCTCCGTTAGTAATTCTGGAGATTTCCTTCAAGGTTGGTTCGTCGGTTTGAGAGGGTACGCGTACCGTTCCGATTCGCTCTCCTTTGGCGTTGAGGCGAGGCATGGAGACGATTCCATCCCGTCCGGCCCCTATTGTGTAAACGCGAATGCCGTTTTCCGCCGCTAATTCCGCCGCCGCAATAGGCTCGATAGAACCCGCGGTATTGGCCCCATCGGTAAGGAGAATGATGAAAGCGCCTTCGCGTTCTCCGGAACGTTCTTTGGTTCCCTCTTGCAGCCTAGATAGCGCAACGCCTATGCCGTCTCCAATAGCAGTTCCATCTTCAATCAAGCCAATAGCTAGACGACTCGTCTGACTCGAAAGCCAGCGATGGTCAAACGTGAGCGGAGCCACGGTGTACGCCTGTCCTGCAAAAGCGACGAGACCTATGCGATCGTTGTCGCGTTTGTTGATGAAGGCGCTTAAAACCGGTTTAACCGCTTGCAGGCGATTGATGCTCTTCAAGCCGTCCTTGTAGTCTTCATACAGCATCGAACTTGAAAGGTCCAATACCAGCATGATGTCGTAGCCTTTGCTTTTGGTCTGCCGTTCGAAATCGAGAATCTGGGGTCGGGCCAGCGATATGACAATTAAAGCAGCCCCTGCGAACCCGAAGAATGAGGACAACTTCGAGCCTCCTGCAAAAACAGAACGCTGCCAATTTCCAGCAAAAGGGAGAACCAGAGCAGCCGATGCCCGCCGACTGCGCAATATCCCGATAACCGGAAGAGCAATCAGAGCTAAAAGCCACCATGGATCCACTAATGCAAATTCGTCCATAACTTCCAAAGTCAGCCTCGCCCAAAGCGTAGAGCGCGTTTCTGAAAGAGCTTCACAACTGTATCAAGAGCGTCCTCACCCGCCTGTAAGGTAAGTCGATCTGAATCGACTGGAAACAGCTTTTTGAAATGGGAATCACGATCACGGTTCCATTTCTCGTGCGCTGCTTTCTGAGCCACGGATTTGCCATTCAGATTGAAAAGTCTGCCGGAAACGGGATCGTATACCGTTTGCTCCCCACGGTTGGGCAACGCTCGCTCCCATGGGTCCTCAATTCGAAATCCAACCGGTTGGTAGCGTTTTTTTATGACGTTCCACCCTTCCGGTTGATCATGATCAGGAAAATCGCTTAGCCAGACAAAAATGCTGTGACGGGGCGCCGCTCTCAGGAGATACTTCCAAGGTACTACCGCCCGTTGAGGACCGAGGATATCCGGTGGCGGCTTTCCCAGCAAGGTCGCAGCGGTGTGTAGCACCCGGCCGCGGCCTGCCGAGCTCTTGGTGAATTCATAGCCAGTCGGCGAGGCGTACAAAAGGGAAACACGGTCGCCATTCACGGCGCTCAGAAGCATTAAAAGGCTCGAAAGCTCTAGGAGGGCTTCGCGTTTGGATCGTTCGCCAGAGCCAAACTGAAGGGAAGGAGTATCCTCAAATAGCAGTACGAGTGTAACTTCACGCTCTTCAACGAACTTTTTCCGGTAGGGTTCGCCCAGTCGAGCGGTCACGTTCCAGTCAATGTCTCGGACATCGTCCCCGTACTCGTATTTGACGACCTGATCAAACTCCATCCCCTTGCCTCGGAAAGAAGATTTGTATTCGCCGCTCAATACGCTCGCTACGGCATGCCGCACCCGCCACTCAAGTTTCCGCAGCATTGCGATCGAAGAGGACAGACTTTCGAAGGTATCCGAAATTTGGCTCTCTGTCTGGCTCATTTTTCGAGAAGCTTACGCGAACGAATTAGTAGGCAGTGGAGTTCTATCTAGGACAATCTTGAGCGCGTCGTCGGGAGTGATTTCCTCTGCCTCGGCTTCGTAGGTCAATCCAACCCGGTGGCGCATGGCGTCGAGGAACACGTCCTTGATAATCGACGGAGACACGTGGTCCTGCCCACGTAGCCAAGCAAGGGCGCGACCGGCTTGGTACAGACTCAACGACGCTCTCGGGGACGCGCCATAGGAAAGGTATTTCTGTTCCGGGTTTTCACCCTCTGCCATTCTCCGCGTCGCTCGTACCAGCTTTAGAATATAAGACTGTATCTCCTCCGACACATGGATCTGATCCACTTCTTCGCGAATCTCCAGCAGTTCCTCACCACTCGACACCGCCTTCAGTTCAGGCTGACGAGTCACTTGCCCCCAGCGTTTCATCATTTCAAACTCTTCCGCCTGTTCCGGATAGTCGACGATCAGCTTGAAGAGGAATCGGTCTCGTTGCGCTTCGGGCAGCGGGTAGGTACCCTCTTGCTCAACCGGATTCTGAGTGGCCATGACAAAGAAGGGCTTGGGAAGGGCCTGCGACTCTCCGCCGATGGTCACTTGCTTTTCCTGCATCGCCTCAAGCAGGGCGCTCTGCACTTTAGCGGGGGCACGGTTGATCTCGTCCGCTAAAAGCATGTTAGCGAAGACAGGGCCACGGTGGGGTACAAATTGTCCGTCCTTTGGCTGGAAGATCATCGTTCCCACCACGTCGCTTGGCAGGAGGTCCGGGGTAAACTGTATGCGCTCGAATTGCATCCCAAGGGCGGTCCCCAGGCTTTTGATGAGAAGTGTCTTGGCCAGTCCTGGCATGCCTTCCAGCAGGACATGCCCATTTGCAAGAAGAGCGACGAGCATTCGCTCGATCACGATCTCCTGTCCAATCACAGCGGTTCCAACTTCGTTTCTAATTCGTTCAGCCCAGTTGCTCATATGGGTTTGTTACCTTGAGAATTTTGGAGGGTTATCGGTCGTTTCATTGAGTTGTGTCCAGTGAGTTGCGATTGACCACGAAATCAAGACATTGTTTCGGAGGAAGTTCAGGAAAAACCTCGTGTAGATAGGCCCAAGGCTTGCCGGAAAAGCGGAAAGGGAACGGTCCATTGAGGAAAGCCAGCCAATGAGCCGCGCTTTCAACGGTTGCTTAACGGGAAGCGGGAAGTCTGTACTAGACGGCAACAGACGGCGTCTTAAGTTTTTTGCGAATGCCGGATATCATATCGTCAAAGGAGAGTCCCCCGATTGCTCTCAAGGTCGCAATATCGGACCCGTGGTCTACGAATTCGTCCGGCCATCCGATTCGATGAACAGGAGTTGTCATTTCGCACTCGGATAATGTTTCCAGAACGGCGCTGCCAAAACCGCCCGACAAGACTCCGTCTTCGAGGGTAACGATAAGACGATTATCTTTTGCGTGGGAAAGGAGCAGCTCATTATCTAACGGCTTGATGAACCGAGCGTTCACAACTCCCGCGGAGAGTCCGTCCTCCAGCTTGAGACGATCACTGATTTCCAAAGCGTCCCGAACCATGGGACCAAGGGCCCAGAGAACCAGATCGTCTCCTTCCCGCAAGACTTGCGCTTGTCCCACACCCAAAGCCTTTGGTTTAGACTTAATTTTAACTCCGGTTCCAGCGCCGCGAGGATACCGAACAAAAACAGGTCGCTTAAGCTGGATGGCCGTGTGCATCATATCTACCAGCTCATCCTCGTCTTTTGGCTGCATAGCGACGGCATTGGGAACACAGCGCACATACGCTACATCAAAAAGACCGTGGTGGGTTGGGCCGTCGTTGGGGGAAAGTCCCGCACGGTCCATGCAAAAGACTACCGGTAGATTTTGCAGGCAAACATCGTGAATGACCTGGTCGAACGCTCGCTGGAGGAACGTCGAGTAGATCGCGACCACCGGCTTGATGCCCTTCGTAGCGAGCCCCGCTGCAAAAAGTACCGCGTGCTCCTCCGCAATCCCTACATCGTAAAACTGGTCGGGAAGCTCATTGGAAAGATGGATCAAACCGGTACCGGAAGGCATGGCGCCGGTGATGCCGACAATGGATTTGTCCTTTTTGGCGAAGCGCACGAGCGCATGGCCAAAGACGTCCTGGTAGTTTGGAGGGACGACTGATTGAGATGACTTTGATTTGCCTGAATCAATCTCAAAGGGGCTTGTCCCGTGGAAGCTCTCGGGTTTTTCGATCGCAGGGCGATAGCCTTTTCCCTTTTTGGTGACTACATGAAGAATCACGGGCTCATTTGCCTCTCTGGCAAATTCAAGATTGCGAGTCAGCAGGGGAAGGTCATGCCCGTCGATGGGTCCGAAGTAGCGGACGCCGTAAGTCTCAAAAATGGAAGAGGGCACCATGATGCTCTTCCAGCCTTTCTCTGCGTTTTTCCCTATCTTGAGCAACTGCTCTCCCCCGGGCACCTTTTGTAGAAAAGTGCCGAAATCGTGATGAAGGCGGTTGTAAATTGGATTGGTGATCAGTTCGTTAAGGTATTTCGAGATAGCTCCAACGTTTTTGGCAATCGACCATTCGTTGTCGTTGAGAATGATGATAAGACGTTTGGTCGCTGAGGCTACATTGTTGAGGGCCTCCATCGTTATGCCGCAAGTGAAGGCGGCATCGCCGCATAACGCCACGACATGCTCATCGGAGCCCAGCTGGTCACGGGCGGCAGCCATGCCCAGCGCGGCAGAAAGGGCTGTTCCGGCATGTCCGGCTCCGAATGAGTCGTGTGGACTTTCAGACCTAGCGAGGAATCCGCTTATGCCACTGTTCTTGCGAATCTTGTCGAATTCTTTGCCGTTTCTTCCTGTTAGGAGCTTGTGGACATATCCTTGGTGTGAGGTGTCGAACACGAATTGATCCTTGGGGGTGTCAAAGACGAGGTGCATGGCGATAGTCAGCTCGACCACCCCCAAGTTCGGTCCCAAGTGACCGCCATTGATCGAAGTGACATCAATCAGCTTAGCTCGGATTTCAGCGGCAAGATTCGTTAGCTCATCCGAGCTTAATGATCGGATGTCGGCAGGCTTCTCGATGGCGTTGAGCAAGGGAAATGGGTCGTTCCCGTTCGCTTCGGACTGTTGGCTCGTGTTCAAAAGATTGGAAAATAAAATCGGGAAGAGAAGGGAATCATTGGTTCTTGTCCACCCTATAGGTCTAAATTTTGTCTACTTGTCTGGATCGAAATTTTCGAATTCCGGATTCTCGGCGTCCTGGTTGCGCAGGATCTCGATCTTCGCCTCAGCCTCGCTTATCTTTTTGTCGCAATGGACGAGCAGCTTCGAACCCGCTTCATACCGCTTAACGAGGTCGTCCAAGTTCAATTCGCCGCTTTCCATTTCTTCAACGATTGCCTCGAGCTTTTCCAGTCCCTCTTCAAATGAGAGCTCCTTGTCTTTAGCCTTTTTGGTCACAGGGCAAAAGTATGGAAGGAGGGGATCTTATGACAAGATCATGTTTTGCTCGCTTCAAGAAAGGCCCTTAAAGCGGGCGTCCGCTTGAAACGATGGAAAGCTTGATCAAAGCTGGACAGACTCCGCTGCTTCGCATCAGATTCTCGGCAATGACGACACTGGAAATCGTTTTCGCTACCGCCCTTATTCTCAAAATGGGGGCCGAACTAGTCTTGGAGGCCGTCAATCGGAGTCATGTATTGAAATTCTCCGATCAAGCGCCTGAGGGACTGGGCGACGTGATGGATGCGGAGACTTACGCCAAGTCTAATGAATACACTTTGGCCAAGAGCCGATTTGGCTCGGTCGTTTTGGTATTTGACGCGGCGGTTGTGGCACTCGTTGTTTTAAGTGGCGTGTTGCCCGTCCTCTTCGGCTGGTGGAGTGAGCAGTTTGGAGACTCCAACATGTACTCCGCATTGTTCCTCATATTGGTGACAACAATGATAAGTATTCCCGGAATTCCTTTCGAATACTGGAGCCAATTCAAGATTGAGGAAAGATTTGGCTTCAATCGAAGCTCCGTAAAGCTCTGGGTAACGGACAAAATCAAGGGAGCAGTGATCGGGTTTCTGATTGGGTTTCCGTTGTTGTGGCTTCTCATTAGTCTAGTAGGTTGGCTGGGCAGCGCGTGGTGGATCTACGCCTTTGTCATAATGATGGCGTTCCAGTTGCTGATGATGGTCCTTTACCCCATGCTGATCATGCCTTTGTTCAACAAGCTCTCGCCGCTGGAGGAGGGAC
>CALDFV010000009.1 GCA_937942145.1 uncultured Opitutaceae bacterium | reverse complement strand
ACGAGGGTTTCACTTCGAAGGAAAGCGATGTGGTCAGGATGCAAAATCCATGCCGGTATGAGGAGCAATAGACCTACGAAGACGATACAGAGCTCATAACGTCCCTGCTCCAATGCGAGCTTTCGTACACTCAAGGCGAACCAAACACAGGCCACCGTTGAGACCGCAAACGCTACCAGAAGCGAATAGAGCATCGAGCCGACTTCGATGGCAAATCCCAGTAAACCGCATGAGATTGCAATAATAGAGGGGAACGTCTTCCCCTTAAATCGCTTTGAGCCTCTAACCGAAGCCTCGATCAGACACCCCAGCCCCAGCATTTCCAACGGGATCTCAATGGAAAACGTTCGAAAGAAAGGATCGGAAAACGAGAGCGTGCGAACAAAGTCGGCCATCGCTTCCGCAAATGCAAAATAGCCAAACCAAACCCAAAGATACTCACTCTTCTGCCGGTCGCACAACGGCTTTATCCAGGCTAGAAGCCCCAGGAGAACCCAACCAAAAAAAGACAGGAACACCATGTAGTCCTGTTCGAACAACCATTCTGGGAATCGTAAATCTGAGGGATCTAAATTAGGGGACATCCTTGACGCTACCTTTCATCGAAAGCCCGACCGCCGACAGTCACAAGGTCAAAACGCAGGAATATCTTCATCTCAATCTGCTCTATTCTTAAGGACTTGCTCGATAGAACAGGCCATTAGGAACGAATAGACATATACCTACTGGGTTCAGTTTTGAAACGACTTCAAAAAAGAATCAACGGCACGCAGTTAAATACTGGAACGGAGGAAAACAGGCAGAAACCGAAAGTCTTCCATTCTCGGCACGAGCTAATCTGCGTTAAACCAGTGTGTAGTCCTCTTGCAGATACCAACGAGCATGATCATGACAGGCACTTCAATCAAGACCCCCACGACAGTAGCCAAGGCAGCTCCTGAGGAAAGACCAAACAGCATAACCGCGGTGGCAATGGCGACTTCGAAGTGGTTAGAGGCCCCTATCAAGGCGGCAGGAGCGGCATCCTCATACTTGAACTTGAAGAGGACTGCGGCTCCATAGCCCAGGGCGAATATGAAAACCGTCTGCAGGAACAAGGGGATAGAGATCCACAGAATAGTCATCGGATTAGCCAGAATAACCTCTCCCTTAAAGCTGAAGAGCAGTACCAGGGTCAAAAGCAGGGCACTGATAGTAATCGGTGTCAGTATGTGCAGAAACTTTTCCTGAAACCAGGTTTCGCCCTTGTGGCCGATGATCCATTTTCGCGAAAAGTAGCCAGCCACCAGGGGGAGCGCGACGTAGATGCCAACGGACAGCAGCAGGGCTTGCCAGGGAACGGGAAGCTTCCCCACGCCAAGCAGGAAGCCACCCAACAGGCCGTATAGTAAAAGCATGGCTAGTGAATTGATCGCCACCATCACCAGTGTCAGCCCATCGTTGCCTCGAGAAAGGTATCCCCAGACCAGTACCATGGCGGTGCAGGGAGCAATTCCCAGAAGGATACACCCCGCAAAGTAGCTGCGCCACAAAGGAACCTGAAGCATTTTGATTCCATCCTGCATTACGACTGTGCCCGCCCCATGTTCGGATCCTACCGGCAGGTCGAGACCAAAAGGCATCTTTACTAGGTCGACGGCTTCTTCACCGATAAATCCTTTTAGCAGAATGCCAAGAAACACAAACGCAATGGCATACATCGTGAAGGGCTTGATGCCCCAGTTAATGAAGAGAGTAAGAAAGACGGGCTTGCCGCTTTTACCGGCTTTGACTACCTTGGTGAAGTCGATCTTCACCATGATGGGGTACATCATAAAGAACAGGCAGATTGCGATCGGGATGGAAACAACCGGAGCCCCGTTGACGTTGATGGACATGCCGTCAAGCGCTTTGGCAAATCCCGGGGCAATTGTTCCGAGCAAAATTCCGGCAAGGATGCACAAGCCGACCCAAATCGTCAGGTAACGTTCAAACGGATTAGTCATTTTCCGCTCATCGGCGGGACAGATTTCACTACTCATCAGTATTTCCTTTCAAGGATTCAGGCAGGGTTGCCACAAAAGCTCTAATTTCGTCCCGGACCTTCCGGTAGCAATCCAGTTGCTCCGCTTCCGAAGCCCCCTGAGCCGCAAGCGCGCGCGCCATCTTGGGAGGATCCTCAAACCCTACATGGACTACGCGAGCATCACCCGGAAATATTGGACAGGTTTCATGAGCATGGCTGCAGACCGTGACGACCACGTCCAGAGGAACTTCCGCAAACGCATCAATATGCTGGGAACGATGTTCCGTTATGTCCACGCCCACTTCCGCCATCACCTTGACCGCATTCGGATTAAGTCCGTGGGTTTCAATGCCGGCCGAGTAGGCGTTTAGGCGATCGCTTTTTAGCTTCCGGGCCCAGCCTTCGGCCATCTGGCTTCGACAGGAGTTCCCTGTGCAGAGGAATAAGAGGTTCAGTTTTTGGCTCATGAAAATGTTTCCTGTTTCCTATAAGAAGTTACGGACAACACCCCACTTCCCGCTGTCTGCGACAGAGCTCCTCCAGGTCGCAGGATGTAATCTCGGCCATAAGCTCGCGGTCCTTCCGGTTTTCCTCGTCATTCTCAAACACGTGCCGCATCCTTTTCAGGACCAGTCCGAACGCATCACTTTGCAAACTGATTTTGTAGTGAACCCAGCGACCATCCTTCTGGGACTCCATTAGCTCGCTCCCTGTTTTCCTTCAAAATAGAAGCGGAAAAGAGCATGGGTTCCATCGTCTGCTCCCCCATCCGCCGCCACACGATCGTAGAGCTCTTTGGCCAGATTCAGGCCGGGTAGCGTCAACCTCATTTCAGTTGCGGACTCGATGGCGATCCCCATGTCTTTAATGAAGTGCTTCACAAAAAATCCGGGGTCATAATTCCCATCTAAGGCTCGAGGAGCCAAATTACTCAAAGACCAGCTACCGGCCGCTCCGGTTTCAATAC
>CALDFV010000008.1 GCA_937942145.1 uncultured Opitutaceae bacterium | reverse complement strand
AGCATCATATGACCGAAGATGGTAGCCGCTGAGGTCATTAAAATAGGTCTCAGTCGTGTCGCAGCCGCTTCACTGGCCGCCTTTAGCTTACTGCGTCCCCGTTCTTGCAATACATTGGCGAACTCAACGATGAGGATACTGTTCTTAGTAACCAGACCCAATAACGTAATCATTCCCACCTGCGAGTATATATTCCAAGAGGTCGTCCATCCCCAAGACCAATGAGGCGTCCAAGGATCGCCAGGAGCTCGCATTGCGGTGAAAAGCAAAGCGCCAAACATTCCCAAGGGCACAGAACCTAGAATGATGATCAAGGGATCCCTGAAAGAGTTAAACTGCGCCGCAAGGACCAGAAATACCAATACCAATGCGAACATCAGCATAGGGAAAAAACTGCTCCCTTCTTCCCTTAGTTGACGCGACTCTCCCGCATAGTCGATCGCGTAACCATTCGGCAAAATCTTCGCAGACTCTTCCTCCAAAGCTTTTAACGCCGTATCCAAAGGAGCCATCGCTATACCAGAAATTTTGACGGAATTCAGCTGGTTAAACCGATTGAGGCTCCGCGGTTTAACCGAGTTCTCAATCGTCGCGAAGCTAGAGAGCGGCACTAAATTTCCATTCGGCCCCCTCACGTACATGTCGACGAGATCTTCAGGGGCAAGTCGACCCGAGCGCTTCACTTGAGGGATCACCTTATAGCTACGACCATCTATCGAAAACCGATTCACGTAGTTTCCTCCAAGCAAAACGCTCAGATCATTCCCGACATCGGAAAGGTTCATTCCCAGCGCAGCGACCTTGTCGCGATCGAAAATTATTTTCGACTGAGGCTCGTCGATCTTCACATCAAGCTCTGGCGGAAATGCGAATAGTCCAGTCGCCGCCACATTGTTGGCTATCTGACTCGCCAGAGCAGCAATTTGCTCGGTATCGGCAGTAGAGGATATGATATATTCTACAGGAAAGTTGCTGCCTCCTGGTAAAGCGGGTGGCAGAACAGGAAAAAGCATGATACCCGGAACGCTTTCCAATTGAGGAATGATGCTTTGACGAATATCGATTATATGCCGTTCTCGTTCACCCCAAGGCTTAACGATCATCCCTCCAAAGCCCCCTGTAGGTAAGGTAATCTGGAATGAGTAGTCGTATTCTGGAGTCGACGCAAAAACTTCCTGCACCTGTTCTGAAAAGTGACTGGATTGCTCGATGGTAGAATTGGATGAAGTGCTCAGAAGCCCGAATATGATGCCCTGGTCTTCGGTAGGCGCCAACTCGGTAGACATCGAGGACATTATGTATAGAGGGAGTACCAGAAAAGTCAGAAAGCCCCATAGTGTATAAATCGCTGGGCGAGCCTTCAATGTCCCTTCGACCACCTTCCGGTAACGCTCACGCAACCGGTCGAAAAATCGATTAACCAAGCCTCGAAACCCTTTCTCCCCACTATTTGCCTTAAGCACTTTGGAGGCCATCATCGGGGAAAGCGTCAGCGCTACCACACTGGATACAATGACTGCCCCAGCCAATGTAATTGTGAATTCCCTAAACAGTGACCCGGTCAATCCACCCTGAAAGGCGATCGGAGCATAAACAGCAGCCAGGGTGATTGTCGTTGCGATAATGGGCCCCACCAGCTCTCGGGCTCCTTTAAGAGCCGCGTCCTGAGGAGAATTTCCATCACGCAGATAGCGTTCGACATTTTCTACGACAACGATTGCGTCATCTACAACCAGTCCAACCGCAAGAACTATCGCTAGCAGTGTCAAAAGATTGATACTGAAACCAAAAATCTGCATGAGGAAGATCCCCCCAATCAATGAGACAGGTATCGCAACTACCGGTACGAGAACGGAGCGGATCGACCCGAGGAATAGAAAAATCACCACGACAACAATCAACAGCGTCTCAGAAAGAGTCACCACAACTTCCTTGAGAGCGTTTTCGATGTATTCGGTGGCATCATACGCAACGCCACCTTCAAACCCAACAGGGAAACGGTCCTGCATCGCCTCAATCTCGGCACGGACCCGCTTGATTACGTCGAGCGAGTTTGCGGAAGGCATCGTCCAAATGCCCATAAAGACCGCTTGCTCCCCGCCAAAACGCACATCGGCATCATAACTCTCCGCTCCCAACTCGACATCGGCTACATCGGCCAAACGAATTACCTGATCGCTTTCCTCACGCAAGATCAGTTCCTGAAACTCTTCCACCGAGGTGAGATTCGCGTTGGAACTCAGGCTGATCTGCTCGTAGCTCCCCTTCGTTTTCCCCACCGCCGCAAGAACATTGTTGGATGCGAGCGCTCCCCGAACTTCCGTTGCGCTAATATTGAAGGCCGCTAGCCTTTCTGGTCTGAGCCAAACGCGAACGGCGAACGTGCGGGCCCCTAATATGTCCGCTCTTTGCACCCCTTTGACCGCTGTCAACGCTGGCTGTACGACCCGGGTCAAGTAGTCGGTCACTTCATTTCGCTCAAGATTGGAAGACTTGAAACTCAGGTACATCGAAGCGAATTGCGTATCCGCCGTTTCAATATTTATGATCGGTACCTCGGCTTCCGGCGGCAGATCTCCTCTCACCTGGTCCACCTTAGACGAGATTTCCGCTAACGCTTTTATGGCATCTACGTTGAGTTTCAACCGAATGGATATCGTCGAAAGACTTTGAACACTGCTAGATTCGATATAATCGATTCCGTCCGCTGCAGCGATGACCCGCTCTAAAGGTGTCGTAACAAATCCCTTCACGAGATCCGCATCGGCTCCAATATAGAAAGTAGTCACCGTAACGAGGGCATTCTCGCTCTGCGGATATTGGCGCACCGTAAAACCACCCGATCCCGAGGTCGCATTGTAGATTGCCTGACCTCCCGCGATAACAATGACAAGGTTCACGACAATCGCCAGTACCGGCCGCCGGATAAAGATGTCCGTAATGGATTTAATAGTCTCGCTCATTCCAGTTATTAGCTAATGCGAAACTAAGCGTCAGCGGGGGCGGGATTGAGCGAGACAGGCAGGGAACTGGAGTTATTGACCACTACGGAACGGCCGTTGAAAAGCTTGAATGCCCCTGCCGTGACGATCTCCTCACCCACAGCGATTCCCTCGACAATGGAGACGAAGTCACCTTTGGTCCGGCCTATCTTAACAAAGCGTTGTTCAACAATCTTTCCCCCATCTGAATCCCTAATCACAAAAACAGTGTTCCCGAAGGCTTGATAGTACACTGCAGTCCCGGGTACCGCAACCACCGTAGCCGCGTCCGGCTGCACGACATCCACATTGGCAAACATTCCTGGAACCAGCGTACCGTCTTCGTTGCTTAGAACCCCTCGGACTCGGAACATCCGATTGGTCAAGTTCAGTTCAGGATCGATTGCCTTCACTGTACCGTCGAAGGTTTTGCTAGTGTAAGTGTCTACGGTCAATCGGACTTCATAGCCGCTTTTAACCTTGCTCCATTTCTGTTGAGGCAATGAAAAATCCACGAACATAGGGTCGACGGACTGGAGCGAGACTACTGGAGCGCCGGGGTTGATATACTCACCCAAGTCAATCTGCCTAATACCGAGCCGGCCGGAGAACGGAGCCCGGATCACCTTCTTTTCAAGCTGTGCCTGAATCTGCGAGAGCGCCGCTTTCGCTTCCTTAGCCCGCGCTTCCGCCGTATCCAACTCTGACTGGGCCACCGAACGACTGGCCCTTAGTTCCTTCGTCCGCTTCAAATTGACTTCGGCCAGTTCTGCTGACGCCACTGCAGACTCCAATTGAGCTCGTTCCGCCGAGGTATCGAGTTCGAAAAGCAAATCTCCTTTCTGCACGTTTTGACCCGATTCAAAGCGAATTTCGGATATGGTACCTGAAACCTCTGCAGAAAGCGTTACCCCCTGCGAAGCCCGCAACGTTCCGACGGCGCTCACCGAGTTCTCCCAAACCATCTCCTCAGCGATCCCTGAAGAAACCGACTCAGGAGGCATGACAAAGAGCGGAGGTGGAGCGAACTGCGGTCCTTTAATAAAGAAGATCCCTAAAAGAATCGCAACGATGAGCCCGAAGACGACTAAGAACGTTTTCCACATGATATTTGGAATGTAATTGGATTATTCCCTCTCTAAAAATTTTCCCCAAACAACCAGATCCCGAATCTAATCCCGCTGGTTTTCGCACTGGCCAACAAGCAATACCTGACTTTCTCATTCATATGAGTGGAGGTTGCATCGGAGCCAAGTGAAAACGCAATAATTTCGTCTAACGGAGTGTTACGTTCTCCAAAACCAACCCATGACACCCCTTCGCAGTCTATAGGTCGTCATCGACGACCTAACCGCTTTAACAAGCTTCCTGGGACATGCCGACGATGTCACCACGAATGGGGCGTTGGTCTAAAATCAAAAATCCATCAGCGGGAATTGGAGCATTGAAAAGTTGGAATAATCTCGCTTCATCCTTCTGGCGGAAAAATTCAAAGCCAAGAATGGACCCGACTTGAAGACTTTCCTCTCTTTCGTAACGCTATCTGAGGTCACCGGTAAGACCACAACCAAAGGAACTTTATCCCTTTCAGAACTTAGGATCATAGAGTATATCCTATTTATAAATACAATAATTTAGCCCAATACAAGAGTCTGCTTATTCACTGCGAGAAGTACGCTATCCTATGGGGAGGCGGAGAGCCCTGAGTGGGGGATCGGAAAATACGCTTTTTGCGTTCTAATTGCCGATACAAATCAATTCCCGGATTGTGTGGGCATAGGCGTTCCCATCGGAAAAGGAAATGCTTGCTCGCGTCCATGATCGACCCACCGGCCCAAGATCATTTATAGCGACAATCGCATTTTCATCGAGCGATTCCGCGTTCCAACGAATGACATAGACGGTACCATTCATGACCGGCACATAGAGAAACTCACCCGCAATAGAAGGAGTAGGCGAAGCAATATGGCCCCACCCACTTCCTTTTGACCGCTGGTCACCAAACACTACATACCCTCTCGAATTGACCATGTCATTCTCTGCAAAGGCTTGGTCTTTCAATGCAGGATCGCTCTTCTTCATTGGGGGATTGTACCAGACGAATTCGTCCTTCCCCAATTCACGCGAAAGTTGCAAGGGCAACTCAAGGTATTCGACCAGCCCGCTATCGACATTAACCCGTCCGAGATACGGATGCGTATAGCTTCTAAAGTAATGGTACTTCCCCGCTAGCAGGTTGGAACCCTGGGTCAGCATCCGAGCGCCCACTTTCGTAAAGGTTTCTTTCCGATCAACCCAAGCCTCGCCCAACCGCTTTCTGACCGAAACATCATCCACAATGGGCACCACTTTCACAATCTTCCCGCTCTGCGCATCTACCGACAAATGCTTACCCCCGTGAAATACGTGAACACGGTTTTCACGAATCCGATTCGTCTGCGTACTCATATACCCATCCAACGGAAGCGTCCACAGCGTCGCGCCATTTTTCAAGTCTACTAACGATACTCCCTCCGGTCTTTCAGGAGGGGAATGGCCACCTCCACGACCGACGAGAGCTACTGCTCGCCCATCTTTTAGCGTTTGCGGGAGTATGGCGCAACCCATGTTCACGCCACAGGTCGTCGTCCACACGTCCTGCCCCGTTTTCATATTCACGGCATGCAGTTGGGTCCACATATCTAAAGGAAGATCCGCGTAGGCATGGGGGAATTTCCCTTCCGGAGTCGGAGGATACATTTGACGCGTGTAGACCAAATTTCCTTCGCTCATGAAAGGCAGGGTACGACCCACGCTGAGCAACTCCCGATTCCACAACTCAACGCCATCCAGATCGAAACAAGTTATCGTGCCGGAGGCATTGATAAAAACGACGCGCTCTCCATCACAAACCGCCGGAGGCGAACTGCTGTCACTGAAAGCCCCGGAAATTCTCAAAGGAAACTTTCCTTCGATCTCACGCCTCCAAAGAACTTTACCTGTTTTGGCATCACAACACCATACTACGATGTCCTTCGCCAGTTCGGCGTCGCTTTCCACTTCCTTGATCGTCGAGAAAAACACTTTTCCCCTAGCAATAACAGGTGTGCTCTGACCCGTTTCCGGGAGCGTAATCCGCCATGCTATATTTTTCTCATCTACCACGCTCCAATGCGTTGGCGCCTCGTGGATCGTCTCAAAGTCGCCAGCGGGGCCTCCCCCCTGAGGCCAATCAGCGGAAGCCTGGTAACACAAAAGTAGAAAACTGAATACAAATAGATGTTTCATAAATTCCGATGAAGGTGAATCGCTCCGAAAAGATATCGAATTCTACTTTCTCAAATCGGGGATGGGCTCAGTAACCAAATAGGGTTCCTTGTGCGGCAGCAACTCGTCCCCTTGTGATTCTGACCACACAGCGAGCTCCTTTTTCAGCTGGGCCATCACGTCTCGATACTCTGGGTTGCGAGCTAGATTATCGTACTCCATAGGATCCGCCTCTAAGTCGAACAACTCGAACGGGTCTCTCGTATAGTAGTTCCGGATGATGGCGGCGGCTTTCGGGTCCGACTTAGCCGCTTCGTCCCAAGAGTCCCAGAAGGCTCCGGCACCGTCTTTTCGCAAACGGTCTGAATGGTTTGTAAAATATCCATCCGGACGCAAATTCTCGATGTATTTGTATTTTCCAATACGGACACTTCGAATCGGAAAGATATTCATAACCCCGTCACCCGTATGCGTCGTGAAGATACGGTCACGATGCGCCCTGGCTTCTCCTCTCAATACCTCAGTGAAGGGCTTTCCATCGATATCGAATGGTATCTCACCACCTGCTACATCAATCAATGTAGGAACGAGATCGACCCAGCTCACCATGGCATCCGTCCGCACGCCATTGGCAACTTGACCCGGCCAGGAAACAATCAACGGAATCTGAACCCCCGTCTCATACAAATTCCATTTGCCGCGAGGCCATTGCCCACCGTGGTCGCTTGTGAAGAGAAACAGAAAGTTCTCACCAAACTCCTTCTGAGCGATCTTGTGGATACGCCCCATTTCCTCGTCCATCCCCGTAATATCCGTAAGGTAACGAGCCCAGTGATCGCGTGTTTCAGGGGTATCGACCAAATAGTCTGGAAGAGAAATTTGGGAGGGATCGTAAGTCGACTCTTCCACCCACGGCACATGCGGACGTCGGTCTCCTACCAGCAGGCAGACAGGTTCCTGGATATCATTTGACTCGAACCATTCGCGAACCGCCACCGACATGTTTCTGGGAGATTTAGAATTAAAGTCCAATCCTTCGAACTCTCGGGCTCCATGGGCGACTTTCCCAAAGGATGCGATGGTGTAGCCTCTCGCTTTCAGGAGCGGAAACAGGAACTCGGTTCCTTCTTTCACCTGACTGTGATTCGGGTGGGCCCCATGCCGGGCGGGCATTAGACCCGTGAGGAGCGAGAACCGATTCGGGCAACAGGAGGGCGACGCCACGTACGCCTCGTCAAATACCATGCCATTGGCCGCCAGCATGTCCATGGTGGGAGTGCGAACCTCCTTGGACCCGTAAACCGAGCTCTCCGCCCGGCCCATATCATCGGAAAGAAAGACGACAAGGTTAGGAAGCGATTCGGCGCCACTAAGGCTAGGAATCACAATTCGGAGGGCTGATACCCAAAGGACAAATTTCATCTTACTGAGGGAGTTACAGGTTTAGCTAGCAGAGTGAACGCTTCCCAAATAAATCACAAGTTTTAGCCACGATGGAAGCGGCCCCCTCATTCAAGCACGCGCACCGTCAATGTTTGCAGTCTCCACTGCCCCTCGTCTTCCGAATCAAACCGGCCCTGACTGGATAGCCAGAAAAATTCGCCCGCTTTCAGAACGCCAATGTCGCTCAAAACACCACTTTGATCCTTCTCGTCAATATCTGCATCGACACAGTAAATCGAAAGGCGGGCCCCGTTGCCTACTTGATAGAAGCCGCCGCAAATACCATCACCTGCGACAATGCCCACCGAGTCGATAATCACATCCCGGTTGAAAGATATCAACAGTCCTTCACCCGAATCCACATCGCCAGATTGGCCGTGCTGGATTCCAAGGCCCCTCTCGTTCGTATCAAAAGTGGCCCGCATCAGCGCTCCAGAGTTATGGGATCCGCCCAAATTGAGCGTTAGATCTGAGTTGGGAACCGCGATGCTCGCCCTGACCGGTCCCCCATTGAGGGAATGGTCTTTACTCCAATCAAACACAATGCGTTCCGACGGAGCAAACTCCGCTAAAAGATGCCCGCCCGAATTCCGATGGAGCAACGCCTTTTCGGTCATGTATACGATGAGTGGTTTCAGATCCGGTCGATCGATTAAGTTCTCTTTTTCCCACGGGTCCCCAGCTAGATCATATAGTTCGTAGGGTCTAGCTACTCCAGATCGGATAAGGGAGGCATCGAAAAACAGCTTCCACTTGCCCGTTTCCAAACGACCTCCAATCCGAGGTGAATCCAAGCGCATGGCCACAACGGCCGGGTCCTCTTTCGCTTCCTTGTGGTCGTTGAAAAACAATGGTGGGCGGTCCGGAAGCGATTGGCCACGGAAAGCGCTCAATATACTAAAGCTATCCTCGCCACCTTTTTCCCCCGCACGATGGTCGGGCCTTTTTGCTCCGACTACTTCGGCAAAGGTCGCGTAAAGATCCTGTAGTCCGATCGGAGCCTCGCTGCTCAACCCTGGACTCTCCGCATCACCGTCCCCAACATCCCCAGCCGGCCAGGCAACGATAAAGGGGACACGATGACCCCCCTCGTACACAGAGCCCTTGTGGCTACGGAAAGGCCCCGTTGCGATATCGCTGTCAACCTCGGCTCCATTGTCACTGGTAAATAGGACGATTGTGTTTTCGATCAGCTTACTACCTGGGTTGCGAGGATCTTGGGTCGATTCAAGCCAGTCGATCATTCTGCCCAAAGCGACATCGTTCTCGTAAATATAGTCATTGCGAATCGTCGTCTTTTCTCCTGACTTCGTGCGAGCAGCACCCGCAACAGGCATTCCTCCGATAGACGTATCCGGCGTATGGGGACCATGATTCGAATTCGCTGGATAATAGAGAAAGAAGGGCTGCCGGCGGTATTGCGGGTCGCCCACATGATTCGTCATGAAACCAATCGCATTGTCCGAATGCCGACTGCCAAGTTCCTCGAGAACGTAGGCGTTCGGACCTGCGACGACCAGGCCCTTTTCAGAACCCGTCGTTCCGGTGACAAAACGGCCGTCAATATGCCCCGGTCCTCTGAGACGAGTAATCTTGCCGTCTTTGACGGTGGGGCCTGATGAGGCATGCGACCTACTCGTAAAACGAGTCACGTCGAATCCATGGTCCAGGGGTGAGGTATGCAAAGGTTTGGAGAGATCCGCATCTTCCCAACCTGCCGCTGGGTCGCCATCCGACCGCGTATACCGAAGCCCCACGTGCCATTTTCCAAACATCGCTGTTCGATAATCGTGGTCCTTGAGCAGAGACGCAATCGTCGGCCGATCGCTTTCGATCATAGGATCGCCTTGTGAGCCAAAGAGCACCCAATGTTTGAGTCGATTACGCCAGGGGTATCGCCCTGTCAACAATCCGTATCGAGTGGGCGAACACCGTGATGAAGGCGTATGGGCATCCGTAAATCGCATTCCCATTCTAGCCAGTCGTTCCATTTGTGGCGTATAAACTTGGTCCTCATCGGCGTTGCCGGTGAAATCCTGGTAAGCACTCGTATCGCCCATCCCCATATCGTCAGCCATCATGACGATAATATTGGGTTGGTTTAGAACCTGAGCAGATGCAATGGTCGCAACTGCGCAAAGGGCGAACGTTACAAGGGGTATGAGAGAAGCTTTTTTCATTTTATAATTGGATCAGGTAATCTTGGAAATCTCGTTCTCGGCAACCATATGAGGCTTCAACTTCTCCCAATCGAATTCGACTCCAATTCCTAGGGATTCCGGTGCTACCGCTAGATTGTCATTCACAACTAAGGGCCTAGCCGTGTAGTAATCAATAGGGAAACTGTGACGCTCCAGCCAACCGCCGTGAGACTGCGATGAAACGAGGCTCACATGGAGCTCGTGCATGCCATGTGAACAAATGGGAATGCCGTACTTCTCAGATTGATACGCCACCTTAAGCCATCCCGTAATGCCTAAGCAGTTCGACGCATCGGGCTGAATATAGGAAAGATTTGCTTGTTCAAAGGCGTATCCAAACTCGTGCATCGTGTGCAAGTTCTCGCCCATCGCCAAGGGAACACCGGTCGATTCCGCTATTGTCGCATAACCCTGGTAGTCATCAGGCAAGGTGGGCTCTTCAAACCACAAGATGTCAAATTCCATAAAGCGATTGGCAGCCTCGATCGCCTTGTCGACGCTCAGGGAATAATTCGCGTCGACCATGAAAAAGACATCCGGCCCCACCAATTCTCTTACCGCTCGGGCCCGGGCCACATCTTCATCTAAATCAGCACGACCCACTTTGATTTTCACCGCATTGAAGCCTTCCTCGAGATAGCCCTCAATACTCTTGAGCAATTTGGGAAGCGGAAATTCCAAATCGATTCCACCAGCATACACCTTGCAGCTTTTCCCGGCTCCCCCAGCAACCTGCCACAATGGCTTTTTCAGCCTTTTGCAACGGGCGTCCCACAAGGCGATATCGATCGCGGAGATCGCAAAAGACGCAATGCCTCCCCTCCCCACATAATGAATATGTGATTCGCAAAGCTCGTTAATCGATTCGACCTCCGAGCCATCTCTTCCCATCAGAAAAGGAACCAAATCATGATCGAGCAATGCCTTGATCGCCCATCCCCCTCTACCACCGGTGTAGGTGTAGCCAGTTCCTTCATACCCATCGTCTAGAGCAATAGTCACCGTTATCAAATCAAAATGCGAGTGGTCCCCATGCGTTGCGTCCGTCAGCACTTCAGCAAGGGGCACCTTGAAAAGCTTAGTTTCAATTCGATCGACTTTGCTCATTTCCGACTTTTGCCACGTTCCCAATATAGAATCCAATTAGACGAGACGAGGTTTCTTAAATCCAATACCTATCTGGCTCGCCACCGCCCAGGCGTCAACATTCGTTCAATTCGTCTACTGGTCTTAATCCAACGAAAAGAACTCTTCCCTTGCCACGCAAACCCCTATCGCCCCTTCAATGGCGGCAAGAAGCGCGATTGCTTTCTCACTGATTTCGATTACAAAGTCCCTCAAAAAACCCAGACTATCCTTACCCCACCCCGTAGATGTCCGAGAAAACCGAAAAATGGTATTCCTATGCAAAGGAACGGGAGGGGCGTCTTCTCCATCTCCGGTACCCCCCGAAGACAAATTACGAAGACATCCAGCCAAAGCTGCCTCTGCTGGTATGGGCCACCTACAAGCAAACCGAGTTTCCGGAAATCAATCTTTCCTTCGATGAGTCCCATCAATCCCTCGTACCACTTGATGAGCAAATTATCTCGGGGCTTCCTTATCCCGTACTCATTGAGACTTTTCTGCGCAAGCGAACCTACTATAGCTACGCTCCCGAAAATTTCAGTTTTAAGGAATTGCAAGCATCCGTACAGACGGCATTTCCAAAAGAAGAATTGACTTGGGAATCCAAGCTAGATCCTCATTGGAAATTGCTGGGCAGCTACTCGCAGGAAATCGGATTTCGCGATCATTAGCTTCAGCCATTTTTCAAACACCCTAAACTTCAGATACCATAAAATATTTTGATCTCAATGCTTCCAAAACCCTCTTTCCCTCAGTTAAAAACGACCGTACTCTTAGCGGCGTCCCTGCTTGTATTCAGTCCATCTCAAGCAGCAGACGTAGCGGGCTCTCGACCCAATATTGTATTCATCCTGGCAGACGACATGGGGTGGAATGAAGTAGGCTTCAATGGGGGCGATCCCGAGCACACCCCACACATTGACCGCCTTCGCAACGAAGGGGTCAGTCTCACTCAGTTTTACAGTCATGCCGTCTGCGCTCCCACTCGGGCCGCATTCCTAACGGGACGGTACGCGTTTCGAACCTGGAGTGATTGGCGATCCGAGGACTTTGGCAAACCTAGCTATCTCAAAAAACTGGGGCTCACCCTGCCAACCAATGAACAAGGTGAAGAGACTCGTCGCATTCACGCATTGGATACAAATGAAAGAACCGTGGCGGAAGCCCTGAAGAGTGCCGGGTACCTCACCGCTCTAATCGGAAAGTGGCATTGCGGGGAATGGCTGCCGGAACATCTTCCCATGGGGCAGGGATTCATGCACCAGTATGGGCACTACGCATGGGGCATTGACTACAACAACTACACCATTCCACACAACGCTCCTGCCCGCTACGCGGTTTATGACTGGCATCGAGACCAGGAGCCGCTTTACGAACAGGGCTACACGACTGACCTCATCGCCAATGAGACTGTCCGGCTGATCGCCCAGCACAAAGACAAGTCTTCGGGCAAACGCCAGCCCCAACCCTTTTTCTTCTACGTTCCTTTCAATGCCATCCATGGCCCCCTAGAAGAAATTCCGCGCTACACAGACAAATATGAAAAGCGCTATGCGGCTCTCAAGTGCCTCGATGATGCTGTCGGCCGCATCGTCGGAGCCGTAGATCAATATGGCTATGGAAATGATACTCTGGTGATATTCGCCAATGACAATGGAGGGCTGCGGGACGAAATGAACGCTCCCTACCGAGGTCACAAAAACACTAACTACGAGGGAGGGGTTCGGGTACCCTGCGTCTTTAGATGGCCGGGTAAAATCGAGCCGGGAACCTCAAACGACGCCATGATGCACATCGTCGATCTCTATAGCACTTTCATCACCCTAGCAGGGGCAAGTCACAAGCAAAAGCGAGCGGTAGACAGTATCGACATGACGGGTACCATTTTCGCTGGCGAGCCCGCTCCACGAAAGGAAGTTATCTACGAGGTCTCGGGCAGTGTACGTTTTCCCGCAATTCGACTGGGCGACTACAAACTCGTGGGCAAGGAACTATACAATATCGTGGTGGACCCCAGCGAGACGGAAGATATCGCAAACCAGCATCCAGGCATTGTTGAGCGGCTCGCAAAACGGGTGGCTGAGGCGGGAACGCAACGACCGCCCATGCCCGATATGTCGCAGCTCATGTCTCCCGCCCTTCCCTGGGTTTACGGTCAAAAGGAGAATGCCAGCGCACCGGAATGGGTGAAAGAGGAGGTTCGCAAAGTCCGGGCGACTCAACCCAAAGAATGGGCTCCCGGGACCACTCCTTGGCCTCAGGCCCCAGTTGATGGAAAAATAACCTATACCGGCGACGGAAGGTAGTCCCGCGACCCATCAATTGCGGGAGCGCTAGCCAATCCCGCAACCAATCGATTTGCAAAATCCTAAACCGCTATCGGACAAACCGATTCCAACGTTTATTTAGGTCAGTCGGATCCGGTTTCCCACTCTGGACAACTAATCGGTATCGCATGGTGGATACTTGGCCTGGCGAGATTTCCCAAGCGAACTCCTGAATCGGAACATAGTTGAAAAATATGGCGCC
>CALDFV010000007.1 GCA_937942145.1 uncultured Opitutaceae bacterium | reverse complement strand
GACGTTCCCCTCTATTATTGCAATCTCATGCGGTTTACTGGGATTTGCCATCGAAGTCGGCTCGATGCTCTATTCGTTTCTGGTAGCGTTTGCGGTCTCAACGGTGGCCTGCGTTTGGTTCGCCTTGAGTCTACGAAAGCTCGCATTGGAGCAGAGACGTTATGAGCTCTGTATCGTTTTCGTAGGTCTATTGCTCCTGATACCGGCATGGATTTTGCATCCTGACCACATCGCTTTCCTTCGAAGTGAAACCCTCGTAACCTACAGCGAATTTCCATTTTACGGCTTCCTCTTGCTTTCGCTGAGGATCATTGCCGCGTGGCTAGCGCTGGGTGGATTCTGGATTTACCGTTTGAAGGCTCGGATTGAGGATGTGGGAGATCCTGCTGAAGAAAAGCTTAGGGTTTGGGGATACCGAGTGCTGCCAGGAGCGGTCGTGACGATTATTCTGGCTAGCTACCTCGTGACTACCTGGAACGGACATCGTGAAAGCGACCGTATGGAGCAAGATTTCCTTTCCCGGTCCAGGACGGCGGCATTGTCATTAGAAGTGGATTTGGTGAGAACGGCCTTAGGTTCGGGAGCGCAGTTGAGTTCCGATCTTAAAAAGAACTTGAGTTTGATCCGGGCGATTGGCGAGGAAGTGGACCAGGTCTATATTTGGAACGCTGGAGACGAGGCAGTGAGAGTCGCAGGAGATTTGGCGGATAGCTCGAAAACGGTAATTAAGGATTACTTTGACGTCGTGGGTGGAATGCGGGATTTCAAGGAGGGAAATTCGATTCTCGTGCGGCCGGTTAGAATCGGGCCGAATTTGGTCCTAAATGCAAGTTCACCCATTTTGGATACAGAGGATGGATCGATTGCCGGTTGGTTAGGAATTGATTTCAGTGCGAGCGAATGGATGAAAAACATTTCCTTGGCTCGACTGCAAACCGTCATTATAGCCGGCCTGGTCCTCGCTTTGGTGATTTTCTTCCTCTACTACCAAATTGAGAACGAGTCGGAGACGGACCTGGCTCTTGCCAAAGAGAGAGCGGAAGCGGCGGACCGGGCGAAGAGTGAATTTCTTGCGGTCATCAGCCATGAGATACGAACCCCCCTTCAAAGCGTTCTTGGATACAGCAATCTTCTACGTAATACTCGGTTGGATGAAAAGCAACTGGCGTGTTTGGATACAATCCAGTCAGAAGGGAAGATCCTATTGCGAATTGTGCAGGATATTCTAGACTTCAGTAACCTTCGTAAGGCGAATTCCGCTTTGAAGGAAGACGATGTGAACCTGAAAAGCCTCATCGACGAAACCTACCGAACGATTCGGCCGATGGCGGAAAAAAAGGGCTTGGTTGCTGAGCTGTCGCTAGACGAAAATTTGCCTGCAGTTATCAGGGCGGATGGCGTTCGATTGCGGCAGGTCCTGCTTAATCTGTATGGGAATTCAGTCAAATATACTGAAAAGGGCTCGGTCCGCCTCACAATTCGCAATCGAGAATCAAGTAAAAGCATAGGTGCCTTGGATTTCATCATCTCGGATACGGGTGTTGGGATCAGGAAGGAGGATATGGAGCGCCTATTTCAGCCATTCGTGCAGCTCGAGCATGTCGGTTCTTCGCCTCGTGAAGGAGCTGGCCTCGGACTCGCCATCGTATTCAGAATTGTGGAACTGATGGGAGGTAAGATTTCGGTGACGAGTGATTTTGGTAAAGGTTCTTCTTTTACCGCATCATTCAATTTTAGGGTCATCGACGAACTGGGAATTGAGTTTGAGGATTCCCTGAATCTTAACGACACCGTTTCTCTGGAAACATCGCGTTTAGGGGAGCGTTACCCGTTAAAGACGCTTGTGGCGGATGACAATCCGATGGTTCGACGCCTGATCGTTCAATACCTCGAGTCTTTAGGCTATTCACCCGACCAAGTTGAAGATGGAAAGCCAGCGTCTGAGGTGGGAGCCGCCTACGATCTAATTATTACGGATTTGAGAATGCCTGGTATGGATGGACCCACCGCCGCGTCGATTGTAAGGGGAAAATCAGGACTGAACGATCAACCTTGGATTATCGGGGTTTCAGCGACATTGGCGGAAGCAGAGATCGAGCGGGCTATGCAGTCGGGTATAAACGACTTCATGGGAAAACCGTTTTTCGAAGAGGATTTAGAAAAGCGGATTCGGGCAATTCCGTGGCTGGAACGGTTGACGGAAGTGGAGAATGACGAATCCGAAGTCGCAGAAGAGACGATGGAAGAGGAGTCCTCCACCGCTTTCGCGTCTCGAGGTATGGGAATCTTTTCGGAAGAAATGGTTAATACAGCTTTAGCGGAGGTGTTGTCGCTGGGGGCAGAAATGGCGGATTCCATTGAGAGGAGCGACTTCGACTCCGTTAAGGATAAGGCCCATTACATTTCTAATACGGCCATGGCTATCGGCCTGGAAGAGTTGTATATCGATAGCAAAGCGCTGCAAAAGGCGGCTGAAGAAGCATCGCTAGAGTGTTCAGAAATCCTCGCTCGGCTGATGAACAATTTCAGAAACCGAAGTTGACAGCCATTAGCTCAATCAGCCGCATTTTCTGAGTAGTTCAGTCCATTTTGGATTGGCTTCTGTAGCTTAAAGGCAGCTTTACGGACTGAAAACCCCTACAGGGGAAGGGGTGGTTGCTCTCTTGAAACCAAGTGTCGATATTGATATTATGGGTTCATGTCAGGGGAAATAGAGATTCAAAAATCAAATGGCAAACAAGGGTTGGGCATCGATCAGGGTTCATTGAAGCGGTTCGATTTGAAGGAGCTAGTCGAGTCCCGGCTTTGCCGAATAGTGACCGGAGGAGATGAGAGAGGCTTGAAATTTGAATACGATCAGAAGATTTCCAAGTCCCTATTGGGAAGAGAAAAGAAATTGGGAGAGCTTCTTACGATCGTCATCGGCTATACTTGGGATAGGGTGGAGCGAGGCGGACTCGATGTCGCAGTACAAGGGTTCAGTGAAACCGATGAGACGTTGAAGGTGCAGTTTAGTTTTTGTGAAAACCGTTCAGCGGTGAGTGAGGACGATTCTCTTTATCAGCAGCGATCTTTCAGAAACGCGGAAGATGATGGATCGGAATTCCGGATGATGGATGAACTATGCTCTCAATTGGGCATAGAAATGGTCACGTTGCATGGGCCTAACGGAGAAATGTATTTGGCCTTTGTCATGCGGTTTGCAAAGTCGATTTCGAGCTCGATAAGTCCCGATGAGCAGGTCGGATCTGATTGTCTCAAAGGAAAGCGATTGCTTTTAGTTGAAGACAACGAGTTGTATCGGGAAGTCTTAAAGGGGCACATGGTCCAATGGGGGATTGAGGTAGAGGAAACAGGGGATGCGGAATCTGCGATTGAAGTTATCGATGCGGCTGGCCCTTTCGATTTCGGTGTATTTGATATTTCTTTACCAGGAATGAGTGGCGGGGAGCTGGCGAGTTATTGCCGTAGCCAGCCAGTGCAATCTGAAATGCGAATTATATCATTGAGCGGTGTGCAAAGGTCTTGTCTTGACGACTTGTTCGACGAGAGACTGGTTAAGCCGGCGGTGCCTTTTGTTCTTAAAGAGCTGCTGACGCGGTGCCAGTCGGGACTTTCGTAGACCAATCTTGTGGGTCAGGCTACAGCAAGCCAGGGCTCGAAAGATTTAGGTATTTTTGGGACGAAATACCTTCATCACGGATGGATTTGTTTCAAGGTAGGATCCTCCAATCAAATCAATGCAGTAGGGAATCGCGGGGAAAACGGCTTCCAGGTTTTCCCGAATCGCTTTGGGTTTTCCGGGGAGATTTACAATGAGGGCGCGTCCTCGGATGCCGGCCGTTTGGCGAGACAGGATAGCGGTTGGAACGAATTGGAGGGAAGCGCGACGCATTTCCTCGCCGAAACCAGGGAGCATTTTTTCGCAAACGGCTTCAGTCGCCTCTGGCGTGATGTCCCGTACTGCCGGACCGGTACCCCCTGTGGTTACGACCAGGCTACAATTCCGGTTGTCGCAGAAGTCGATTAAGGTCGCTTCTATTTGATCCTTTTCGTCGGGTACAACAGCGTATTCGACTTGGAATGAAGTGAGAATCCATTCGTTCAAAAGATCGACGCATGCTTTCCCTGGGATATCCTCGTAGACACCTTGCGATGCTCGATCTGATATGTTTATGACGCCTATAGTTGCGGTTGCTGACATGGATCTGATTGGGCTGTACGAACGGATTATAGATTAAGGTTGTGCTGCATCTTGATGGTAATTGACGAGGATTAAAGCGTTTCTGTCAGATTGGCCCATTTAAACCATGGTGACCATTGGGGAAATGAGTGGATTTGGGGAGCGGGCGCGCTTATGTTTGAGGCATATCGGATGGGGCAATCGGTTGGTCACTCTTCTGGATCCTGTTTGTCGACAACTTGAGGGATTGACAGCTCAGGCTGAGACCAGTGACTTAACTTAGCACGGTGTCCTTGGTTATGGCGGGGAAATAGCGAGAGCGAATGAAGAAGCAGAATTTCAACGAAATGGTGAACCTGATAGTCAAGGAGGACGACCGTTATACTAAGGAAGCCTATGGGTTTCTCAAGGAAGCCTTGGACTTCACCATGAGTAAGGAAAAAAAGCGTAAGGGGAAGTTGGTTAGCAAGAATCAGCGGCACGTAACTGGGCAAGAGCTTCTTGAGGGAGTCAGAGAATATGCGCTCGAGCAATATGGGCCGATGGCTTATACCGTTTTGACCTCCTGGGGCTTGAAGAGGTGTGAAGATTTCGGAGAGATCGTTTTCAACCTCATTGAGTACGGCGTTTTCAGTAAAAACGACGAGGACTCGAAAGAGGACTTTGCCTCTATCTACGATTTTGAGGAGGCGTTTCTAAAACCGTTCCTGCCCGAAAAGCGCCGTCTTAAGTGGCCTCGGTACAAGGTAATTAAATCGCTTTAGAGAGTCGGCTACCTGCTTATTGAATTTCCCGTTTCCGCAGTTCTCGCAGAGTCAGATTCCAATTTCACTTGAATCCATGTCTGAATGTCAAAGTCCCCATCGCTCATTGGAAGCGAATCAGTCCCTAATCGACCCTATTCTGAAGGAGCCAGTGGAGCGTTACGGCTTGGAGAACGGGTTGACCGTAGTCTTGAAGCCGGACAGATCGAACGCGATTTGCTCGGTTCAAGTTTGGGTCAAGACGGGAAGTATCCATGAAGATGATAAGATAGGCGCAGGGCTCTCGCACTATTTGGAGCACATGCTCTTCAAAGGAACTGAAAAACGGGGAGGACGGGAGATTTCGGAGAATGTACAGTCAGCGGGAGGCTATATCAATGCCTACACCACCTTCGATCGCACCGTGTACTACATTGATATTCCATCAGAGAATGTGGATGTGGCGCTGGATGTATTGAGCGATTCCGTGTTTCGATCCACTTTGCCGGAAGACGAAGTGGAAAAAGAGAGGGGAGTCATACTGCGCGAGATTGATATGGGCGAAGATGATCCCGATCACAAGCTATCGCGGGCTTTGTTCGAAACGTCGTTCAAAGAACACCCATACAGGTACCCAATTATCGGGTATAAAGAATTGTTCTCGCAGGTTACCCGTGAGGATCTTGTTGCTTATTATGACCGTCGCTATTCCCCTAACAATGCGGTTCTGATTGTTGCGGGCGACTTTGAAACGAGCGACATGAAGAAACGGATTGAACGGGACTTCGGTTCGGTTACGCGCAAGACTCTTCCGAGCGTTTTCATACCTTCGGAGCCAATGCAGCTGGCGGAAAGGGAATGTCATCTGTACGAGGATGTTCAAATCACAAGGGCTGGAATCGGATTTCAAACTCCTGGTCTGACCCATCCGGATACACCAGCTCTCGATGCGCTCTCGATGATATTGGGACATGGGAATAGCTCTATGCTTTCAACCCATCTAAGAGAAGAGCTCAAATTGGTACATGCGATTGATGCTTCCAATTGGACTCCCGGTTCAGTGGGCGTTTTCTATTTGGCATTGGTATGCGATCCAGACAAACGGGATGAGGCGATTAATGAGCTTCATTCCTACTTGGGGAGCTTAACGGTTGAAGACTTTTCCACCGATCGCGTAGATAAAGCGGTGCGGCAGTTAATCGTGGCTGAAATTAATGCCCTTAAAACGGTTAGCGGGCAGGCGTCGAAACTAGGGGCGGCGGAAGTCGTGATTGGGGATATCGGATATGCGGAAAATTATCTGCGGAAGATTTCGCGAGTAACGCCTGAAGACTTGATTGGTGTTTTGAAGAAATGGTTACGTAAAGAACGTTTGACCACAATTACCTTAAACCCGAAATCTGCCGAGGTTTCGGATCTGAATTCAGGAGAGGAAAAGCAAGGCGAAACCGATTTTATCGAGTTCAAGCAAAGCAACGGCAGCAAGCTGCTACTACGTGAGAACGACCGCCTCCCCAACACCCATTTTCGAGTCGTGATGAATGCGGGTTCCTTGTACGAGCAACCCAGGAAGCAGGGGGCGACTTCACTCCTTGCAACCTTGTTGAGCAAGGATACGGAAAAGAGAAGCTCGGTGGAAGTCGCTGAAGCAATCGAGAGCGTTGGAGGCAGCTTTTATGAGTTTTCAGGCAATAACAGCTTGGGCTTGGCCTTGGACCTTCTTCCTTCGAATGTGGACTTGGCCTTGGACTTGATTGAGCAAGCCCTCCTGCATCCGGTTTTCAAAGACGAGACGTTTAATCTGGAAAAAGCAGCCCATATGGCAGCGATCAAGGAGGACCTGGACGAGATCGTTACCGCCGGGCGAAAAATATTGCGAAAACGATTCTTTGGCGACCATCCGTTTTCCATCGGGGGAGCGGGTTCATTGGAGTCAGTCGGAAGTCTAGCAGCGGACGATATCAAGGAACTGCGATCGAGTTTGCTGACCGCAGGAAATGTAACGATAGCGGTTTCGGGGAAATTTGAGAGGGAGACCTTGAAACCGCGTCTCGAAGCTTTGCTGGAAAAGCTTCCCTCGGGAGGAAAGCCGGTTGCTAATCATGAATTCAAAAAGCCCTCGTCCCCGGGAGAGCATCGAGAGCCTATGGATCGCCAGCAAGCGGTTGTCTTTCACGCCTATCTGGGCCCTGGATTGCTCGATAAGGATTTCTATGTGTCGGAATTGGCGGACGAAATTTTTAGCGGTATGTCGAGCAACTTGTTCGAGAAGATTCGAGAGGAATTGAGTTTGGCCTATTTCGTGCGTTCGAGCCGTATCGTTGGCTTGGACACGGCGATGTTTTATTTTTATGCCGGAACCTCAACCGAAGGTTATCCAAGAGTCATTGAAGAGCTCGTTAAAGAAGTGAAGCGTGTAAGCGATGGCGATATCGCTTTGCAGGAACTTGATCGGTGTAAAACACGGTTGAAGGCATCACGTCGCATGAGTATGCAGACAAACTCTTCCTGCGCGAGCCATGCGGCCTTGAACGTGGCCTATGGGCTTCCGGCGAATGACTGGAGGTCCTATGATGAAAGAATTGATGCGGTCTCAATTCAGGATTTGGCAAATTTTGCTTCAAAGTACTTCCGGGAGGAAGAACGGGTTGAGCTTGTGATTGGCGCCTTAGAATAGTTTCGATTACCCCCTTAAGTAGAGGGGATCGGTTTGAAAACGATCGGAGCGTGCTTCAGTTCTTGAAGCCAGTTGGGACCAAAACCGCGCAGACGGTGCCGGGCTCACGGAAAGCCAACATCATTAAAAAGGCCAGGCCACTATTAATAGCGGCCTGGCAGGTGTGGGTGTGTTGGGAGGGAAAATGTTGTATGTTGTTAGATTTACGAGCCTTTCACTTTGATTTCAAGCACTTCCTTGCAGTCTTGTCGTCTGAATTTGCATTTTGGCTGGCATCCGGATATCCAGTTTACCTTAGTTAGGGATTGCTCCTAGCCTAATTAAGGGATTACATACTCGTATTGACTAGACCTAAGCGCATATACGTATCCAGAATCTGGAATGAAATGGGATCAATCTGGTTCATAATGGATATAACACACCTGATTTGGCGCTTTAAGGCGGTGTTTATTCAAGAAAATGAGAGTTTTTGAGTTTTGATCTTTGACAGAGGTTCGAAGATTTGATCCATATGGTGTTCATGAACACTAATAAGGATTCGCTTACTCGAAGGCAGAGGGAGGTTCTCGATTTCGTACGGAAAGAGCGTTCTGGAAAGGGGAAAGTGCCGTCGACTCGAGAGATCCAGCGGCATTTTGGGTTCGCGAGTCAAACGGCCGCCGTTAATCACTTGAAAGCGCTGGAGCGAAAAGGGTGTTTGCGTCGTTTGCCAGGTGACCTGCTTCCGGTGAATTCCGACCGGTTCAGTCAGGTTCCGCTTCTTGGATCGATTCCAGCAGGTTTGCCAACGTTTGAGGAGGAACACTCGGAGGGAGGTGTGGCGGTAGATCTTTCTTCGATTGGCCTTTCGGAGGGGGCGCGGACGTTCGCGTTGACCGTTCGAGGAGATTCGATGATTGGGGCTCACATTCAAGAGGGAGATGTGGTCGTGTTGGAGTACAAGGAGCCGCGTGATGGGGATGTGGTTGCGGCTCTGATCGATGGAGAAACGACGTTAAAACGTTTTGTACTGGATAATGGGCGACCGTTCTTGAAGGCGGAGAATCCTGCTTATCCGGACCTGATTCCAGCGATGGAGCTTATTGTGCAAGGCGTTGTGGTGGCGTTGACCAGAAAGGTATTCCAGTGATTGGAGTCAGCGAGATCTCACTGGCTCCGAATGGAGGGAGAATGGGGGGCTATCGGTTGCGCTCTGTCGATTGCTCGACAGACGCCACTGATGGTCGTCGAGCAGCTTGCCAGGCTGTGTCGGAAGTTTTGAGTCAGCAGATGGTCTCGAGAGTTGCGGAACGTGCCGGTTCTTATGGCCTCAGTAAGAGGCTTAACTTGCCGGAGATTACAGACGAGGATGGCTTGGAAAAGAATGTCTCGGAGCTGGGGGTTTGGATTACGTATCTGGAAAAGAAATACGATTTAATAGGATAGGACTATGGATAAACGGTTTAAAGACATCATTGTTAGGGATAGTCGCAGTGAAAACATGCTGCGTCGCTTGCTAGACATTTCAGACCAGGATCGATCTCGACGTCAAAGATGGATGCTATTGGCGAACGGCGGATTGCTTCGAAGCTTGAAATTGAGCGGCAAATCGGAGCCGGCAGACAGGCGAAATTGGAGCCGCTAGTTGGTTAAAGGCTGCCTTGGCCACTTAGAGAGAGTCCGGTAATGTTAATTTTCTGGTTCAGAGGTAGGGCTGACTACGTGTCGGTCGTAGCCTTACCGAAGTCCAATCCTCAGTCGGCTGTGGATTCACGAATTGCGGTGGTTGCATAGGGCGTCGGACGTGAGCTCAGCCGAACGGATAAGCAGCCCTAGCACCCTTTCGAAAGCTTCTGGAAACCAAATTGCTAAACACTCTCCTGGGAGCGACTCAGCCGTATCCAGGTATCGATGCCGATTTGCTCTGAACGAGTCTTGAGGTCTATGCTAAGACCATTGAGCATTTTTAACCACTCGTTTGCTTTCGGGTGAGATGACTTTCGGAGTAAGGATCCCATTTGTTTTCGCCGCTGTTTGAATAAGTCGCGGATGAGTGTTCGATCCGATTTTGGAAATTTATAAGGGTCCTTTCTCACTTTGAGATGGAGAAGAGAAGAGCCAACATCTGGCTTCGGATAGAAGCAGCTTCCAGCTACGTTGTGAGATTGGGAAGCCTCGAAAGCAGCTTGGAGAAAGATGCTAATGCTTCCAAATTGTTTCGTCCCGGATGCCGCTACGAATCGCTGGGCCGCCTCCTTTTGGAGCATTAGGGTCATACTTTGGGGAGTGGGGCCGTTTATAATCGATTCCATCCAAGGAGTCGAAATGGCGTAGGGAAGATTGGCTACGATCTTAAAATGGGAAAGGTCAGCAGGAAGCCCGGCCAAAGGGAAATCCATGGCATCTCCTTCCAGAAGGTTCAATTGGCCATTGGAGGACAGTTCCATCTTGCGGATATGTTCCGCCAGTCTCCTGTCTTTTTCGATTGAATACACATTCGCTCCCGCATCGAGGAGTGCCTGTGTCAAAGTCCCGAGGCCAGGCCCAACTTCGATAACGTTATCACCGGGCTCAATGTTAGCGAGTTCTAGGGACTTGCGGACGATGTTGCCATCAATAAGAAAATTCTGCCCAAGATTTTTGACCGGACGATGACCCAGCGATTCCAGCAAGGCCCGTGTTTCAGTGGGTGATAAGGGCGAAGACATGTGTGGGTCTAAGCCGAATGAAAAGCCCGCATTAAGTCGCTGGTTGAATCGGCTTTCATCAAAGCCTCACCGACTAGAATGGCTTTCGCTCCCGCCGCTCTTGCTCTTCGGGCGTCCTCCTGGTTCCAGATTCCGCTTTCTGAAACCGCCACGACGTCCGTCGGAAACTGAGGGATAAGCCTTTCGGAAAACGAAAGATCAGTTTTGAACACCGCGAGGTCCCGATTGTTCACGCCAATGATTCGGGCGTTATGCGCGACGGCCCGATCGAGCTCGGACTCGCTGTGTATCTCGTAGAGAGAGTCTAGCCCAGCGTGATCGGCTGCTTCGCGCAGCGCCTTCATTTCGTCGTCCGCAAGAGCTCGAACAATAATCAAAATAGCCGAAGCCCCGGCTTGGGCGGCCTCGAGAACTTGAATCGGGTGAACCATGAAGTCTTTGCGCAGACAGGGAACACTTAACTCTTGGCGTTTAAACTGTTCGGTTACCGATCTCAAGTCGGCCAGAGACCCTCCAAAATATTCCTTGTCGGTTAATATAGACAAACAATCTGCTCCGGCTTCGACATACTTTGCGGCCTGGTCTGTAGCGGCCGCTAACTTTTTAATTTCACCAGCTGATGGAGAGCGACGCTTTATTTCTGCGATAACGGCGAGCCCTTTCGGCCCTTGAAGCGCCTCTAGAAACCGTCCGGGGTTTGAGTCGCCTCGGCTCGATTCAAGTTCGTTTGCGGATACCTCGCGAATCTCAGCAGCGATCTCCCGCCGTTTCCATTTCATTATTTCCGTCAGCTTATCCATTTCAGTCTGATTGAGGAAGTCAGGTTGGAAGTTCGGCCGCATACTGTCGAGGATTGTATTTGCCCTGATTTTAGGATCGCAGATACATGTATGGCTGTGAGCGCAATAGACGAACTTTTAGAAACGATGGCTCGGCTTCGGGCACCAGACGGATGCCCTTGGGACCGTGAGCAAGACCACCAGTCCATTGCTGAGTGTTTGGTGGACGAGTGTAGCGAGCTGTTGGAGACAATCGACCGGCTGGACATGGACCATATGCGTGAAGAGCTGGGCGATGTGCTCTTGCAGGTTGTTTTCCATTCACAATTGGCAAGAGAGTCGGGGCACTTCGATTTCGAAGCCGTCGCTCGTGAAATCAACGATAAGCTGATACGCCGCCACCCGCATGTATTCGGAGAGGGTTCCCTTGATACCTCAGATCAAGTACTCCATCAGTGGGACGCCATTAAGGCTTTAGAAAAGAAGAACGTGCCCCAAACCGATTCGGTTTTTAAAGATCTCCCTCCTTCTCTTCCGGCATTGATGTTCGCCGTGGATATCTTCAAGCAGATCCAAAAGAAGGAGCTTTCGACGGGTCCCCTCGTGGATCGGGAATCGATCCAGACAATGGCGGATTCGATGGATGAAGAAACAGCGGGGGCGTTGCTCTTCGAAGTTGCGGCGGCTTGCCGATCAAAAGGCATAGATCCGGAATCGGCGTTAAGGCGCTACGCGCGCGCTGTGCAGTATGAGACGGAAGCGCTTGCCACCCAACCGACGAGCTGAAATGCTCCTAAGCAGTGACGTCTCGAAGCAAAGCGAGGGATTCGACAGTCGAAGCAGCGCCGGAACGCTGGCGGGAAGAATGGTTGCCGCCTTTTTTGGAGCACTTGAGCAAGGAGAGGCGACTGTCTGACTACACGGTCCGAAACTACTCGACTGCGATTGGGCGATTTTTTGGCCATCTTGAGGCCGCTGGATCTTGGAATGGAAAGTTAGGCGGAGTTGGACTTCGGGATGCCCGGGATTTCGTGATTGAGGAGCAAAGAAGAGTGAGCCGGGTGACGCTGCGGAATTACGTCTCCGGCCTGAAGACCTTTTTCAAATTCTGGATTCGCCAGGGGAAGCTCGACCGCAATCCGCTTGATGGGCTTATCTTGCCCAAGCCGGCCAAAAAGCTCCCGATATTCCTGACCGAACAGCAAGTGCTCCGTCTCTTAAGGGGACCGACGTTGCTGCTGGAGCAGGAGATCATCGAGCCCTTCATTGCGTGGCGGGATCGGATGGTGCTCGAGCTACTCTACGGGGCGGGGTTTCGAGTATCCGAATTGGTGAATCTGAAGTACGGCGATATTAGTTTTGAGGAAGGAGTTGCCCGAATCGTGGGTAAAGGGGGTAAATCGCGGATTTGCCCGCTAGGAAAAGTGGCCATGACGGCTCTGCGAACGTGGAAATCCGAGTATGCTCCCCAAACGGGCTATTCGGACATTGTCGTGGTGAGCAATCAGGGCCGTCCCTGGTCTTCTCGACAGATCCAGTTGTTGCTAAAAAAGTACCTTAAACTGGCGGAGCTCCCGATGGATATCACCCCGCACAAAATTCGGCATTCCTACGCAACTCATCTTTTGGATAACGGCGCCGATTTAAGGCTTGTTCAGGAACTCCTTGGACATTCCAAGCTTTCGACAACCCAGATTTACACACACGTGAACCTGGGTCGCCTGAAGGCCGTTTACGACCGAGCTCACCCTCGGGCATAATCTAGATAAGCCGTTCGAATTGAGTAAGTTAAGATACAAAGGTCTTTGGGCTCTTTGGCTCGCTTTGTTGGCGCCTGCTTTTGTGTGGGCCGGCGACAAGGATGGCTTGGACCCTTATGGCAGGAGGATTGTGGCCGGGGAATTTCTGGTAAAAATGAGGGAAGACCTGATATTGCCTCAATCGGCTGGGGGAAAACTCTCGGTCTTGAGCAGCACTCACAAGGTCGCGGGTACCAAGCTGAAACAGACCTATTCCACCTTTCCGAACCTCGCCTTGGTTGCCCTCGACGAAGACGGCAGCCTGGAGTCCGCCATCGCCGCATACAAGAAGTCGGGCTTGGTGGAGCGTGTTTCGTACAATTATATCCGCTCGGCTTCGGTGCTCCCCAATGATCCTCTGCTAGGAGATGGCAAGCAATGGGGTATCGATAATGCGGGCCAGTTGGGCGGGATTGAAGGATCCGACGTGAGTGCGGAGGAAGCCTGGGAGATTGCGAATGATGCGTCTGGAGTACTTGTGGCGGTCCTGGATTCGGGAATCCGCTATACGCACGAGGACTTAGCGGCAAACATGTGGGTGAACCCGGGAGAGATTGCGGGGAATGGTCTGGATGATGATAATAACGGCTACATCGATGACGTTCACGGCATCAATACCGTCGGAGTGAATGGTGAAAGGACGCCGGAGACAGAAGGGGATCCTATGGATGATCTAGGTCATGGGACTCACGTTGCGGGGATCGTTGGAGCGGTTGGCAATAATGGCGTCGGAATCACCGGAGTAGCGTGGAATGTGAAATTGATGGGACTCAAATTCCTCGATTCTCAAGGAGAAGGATCCGACGCGGATGCGATTGAGTGTATCAACTATGCCCGAGAGCAAGGAGCCCATATCATTAATAGTAGCTGGGGTGGGCTGGACTTTAATCCATTGCTTGGAGACGCGATTGAGGAGGCGAATGAAGCAGGCATCTATTTCGTGGCGGCAGCGGGCAATGAGAGCAGCAACAATGACGACCAGCCGAACTACCCATCATCCTACGCCTACCCCAATGTAGTGAGCGTGACAGCCACGGATAAGCGTGATGGGTTTGCGACCTTTGCGAACTATGGTGAAACTGAAGTGGAACTTGCCGCGCCGGGCGTTGGTATCCACTCCACTTACTTCAGTTCGGATACGAGCTACCGTGCTCTGAGTGGAACGTCAATGGCGACTCCGTTTGTCAGTGGAGCGATCGCCTTGCTCCTAACGCAATTTCCAGAGGAGCCTATGGCGTCCATATTGAATCGATTGTATTCCTCTACGGATACACTCGAAAGCCTGGCTCGACGCTGTCGGGTTGGAGGTCGGCTAAATTTGGCCCGTGCCCTTCAATCGGAAACGCCAGCACCACTCAATGACGATTTCGAGGATGCGTTTTCTGTATCCAACTCTTACTTTATCTTGTCGGGGTCCAATATTATCGGATCGTCCGAGGCGAGTGAACCTTTACATGATGTTAATGCTACCGGTAAATCAATCTGGTGGAATTGGACAGCTGTTGAGGGTGGCTTTACCGAGATATCCACAGAAGGCAGTGACTTTAATACGGTTATTGTTGTTTACGAAGGCGATAGTCTGGATGCCCTCCAACTTGTCGCCAAGAATCGCGACGAATCGCCCAACAATAACGGAGCCTTTGTCGGGTTTGAGGCGTCTGCAGGAGTCTCCTACCGAATCGCCGTTGACGGGCTCGAGGGTGAAAGCGGGAATGTGAGTTTGAGCTTGGGTCAGTCCGTGATCAACGACGACTTTAGTAGCGCCTTGGAAATTGGAGGAATCAACTTTAGGACGACGAGTGAGAATATCGCGGCTTCGAGAGAGTCTGGTGAACCGGAGCATATCAAAAACGCTTTTGGCTCAAAGTCTGTTTGGTGGAAGTGGACGGCGCCGCTGAGCGGCAATGTCACCGTGTCGACGTCAGCCAGTAACAGTTTTGATACGATTCTCGCCGTCTACACGGGAGACTCTCTAGAGGACTTGCAGCTTGTCAGTTCAAACGATGACGATGATAGGACCGGCGTCTGGACAAGTGTACTGACTTTTTACGCGCAGGAAGGATCGGAGTACAAAATAGCGGTCGACGGTTGGAATGGAAGCTTTGGGCAAATCGCTCTAACGGTGGCTATGGCGGAACATGATGACAGAGAAGATGCCCGTAGGGTCTATACCGATGCTTTGGACGACATTTCATTTACGAATCAGGCGACAAAGGAAATTGGCGAGCCGTCGCATGGTGGCGATGCGGTTGGCCAGTCACTGTGGTGGAAATGGACTTCCACCCGCTCGGGGCAGGCGGAGCTGACGACCTTTGGTAGCGATTTCGATACGATTCTCGCCGTTTACGAAGGAGAGTCCTTGGCGAGCTTGTCCCTGCTTGGAGCGAACGATGACAGTGGGGGAGCATTGTCAAGTCGGCTGGCTCTGGATGTTGTCGCAGGAGGCTCGTACTGGGTAGCAGTCGATGGGAATGACTTTCGAAGAGATCGTAGTTATGGACTGGCCCGCCTAAATATTCTCGTGGAGGAGGATGCCAGCTGGGTAACTCCGGTTATTGCCGAACCGGAAGATCCGGGATTTGTGGCGGGGGAGTTTGTAAGTTTCCAAATCGATGCGAACCGGAACGCAATTTCGTTTGCGGCGGAAGGATTGCCCGCGGGGCTGGCAATCGATCCCAATACGGGAGCCATTTCCGGAACACCCTCCCAGTCAGGCCGATTTGAGGTGTTGATAGAGGCGACGAATGCGGAAGGAACAGGGTCCTATCTTTATGTACTAGAGGTCGCTCCTCTGCCCGGCTCCCCTGTGATTATGCCTCTCCCCATCGAAATGAAGGGGATCGAGGGAAGTTCGTTGACCCTGAAAGTTGATGTTGTCGATCAGACAGGTGTAACGTATCAGTGGCTCAAGGACGAAGTGGTTTTATCAGGAACCGTTGAGGCATCGGTCGAGATTAGTTCGATTGGTTCTCAAGATGAAGGCGAGTATTCGGTGATTGTCACCAATAATAACGGATCTGTATTGGCAGGTCCCGTACGAGTTCGAATGATTCGCGAGGCGCTTATCAATATTGCGACACGTGGATATGTCGGGGTTCAAAGCGAGATCATGATTGCCGGATTCATTATTTCTGGGTCGAGTCCACGAAGAGTTCTGATTCGGGGATTAGGTAAGTCACTTGAGCAAAGGGGGCTTTCGGGAGTTCTCGAAGATCCACGTCTGGCGATTTACGATATTGAGGGCCAGGAAGTCGCTCGAGTAGATGATTGGAAACAGGAGGATAACGGGGAAGAGATTGAGCAGGTTAGCCTGTCAGTGGGAGCTGCCCCTTTAGCGGAGCCCAATGAATCGGCGATTCTTGTGACACTTGATCCCGGACTATATACGGCTCACCTTTCAGGACAAGATGGAGGTACGGGTATTGGACTGGTTGAAGTCTTTGATGCTTCCAGCGAAAGCATCGAAACTCGCCTCGTAAATATTTCGACTCGTGTGAAAGCGGCCGCTGGGGACCAAGTAGCCATCGGAGGATTCGTAATTACCGGGGAGGATCCGAAGCGAGTTTTGATACGGGCTCTCGGACCTGAATTGACTAAGCGACAAGTCTCAGACCCCATGCCGGATCCATATATGGTTCTCTACGATAGTTCGGGTCCGGTGGCGGCCAACGATGACTGGGAGAGTGAATTCACTTTCCAAATGCGCGAGGCCTTTACCCAAGTAGGCGCTTCCCAGCTGGATGAAGAAAGCAAGGACGCCGCTATGGTGCGTGAACTCCAGCCGGGACTGTATACCGTTATTGTAAACGATTTCAACTACACCTCTGGAATCGTCCTGATCGAAATTTTTGAGTTACCGTAGGTGACGGGTCTTTTTTGAAAGCCCGTCACTTTTTGCTGTGGTCCTGGTTTTTTGGAGGACCGAGCCGGTCCTCCCTGCTTTTAAGGGGTTAATCCACCGAAGCGATGGCGGCGTTGAGCGTTGGGCTAGGACGCATGGCGGCGTTGGCTTTCGCTTCGTCGGGAGCATAGTAGCCTCCGATGTCGACAGCAGACCCTTGAGCCGCATTGAGCTCGCTGATGATGGTCGCCTCGTTGTCAGCTAGTTGTTGAGCGAGCGCTGCGAATTGAGTCTTGAGGTCCGCGTCCTTATCTTGGGCGGCGAGGGCCCGGGCCCAGTAGAGAGCGAGGTAAAAGTGGCTGCCCCGGTTGTCGAGCTCGTTGACCTTCCTCGAGGGCGATTTGTTATTTTGGAGGAATGCGGCAGTTGCCTCGTCGAGGGTTTCAGCGAGAATCTGGGCCTGGGCGTTGCCAAAAGTGTTTGCCAAGTGTTCCAGCGAGACCGCCAAAGCGAGAAATTCTCCAAGAGAGTCCCAGCGTAAGTGACCCTCAGATTCAAATTGTTGAACATGCTTGGGAGCGGAGCCACCAGCGCCGGTTTCAAAGAGCCCCCCCCCATTCATCAAGGGAACGATCGATAGCATCTTTGCACTGGTACCCAGCTCGAGAATAGGGAAGAGATCGGTCAGATAGTCGCGTAGGACATTTCCAGTTACGGAAATGGTGTCTTGACCCGCTTTGATCCGCTCCAGCGAGAATCGTGTGGCTTCTACGGGTGCGAGTATCCGAATGTCAAGTCCGTCGATGTCGTGATTCGGCAGATACGTGTTGACCTTCTTGATCAATTGCGAGTCGTGGGCCCGGTTTTCGTCGAGCCAGAATACCGCGGGAGAACCGGTAGCCCGAGATCGATTTACGGCGAGCTTTACCCAGTCTTGAATGGGCGCGTCTTTAACCTGGCACATGCGGAAGATGTCGCCAGCTTCGACCGGCTGCTCAATCAGAACGTTATCATTCGAATCCACAACGCGGATACTTCCGGTACCAGGTGACTGGAAAGTTTTGTCGTGCGAGCCATATTCCTCCGCCTTCTGAGCCATGAGGCCAACGTTTGGTACGCTTCCCATTGTGGTGGGATCAAATGCTCCGTGCTCTTTGCAAAAATCGATCGTAGCTTGATAGACCCCTGCATAGGACCGGTCAGGAATAATGAATTTCGTATCCTTCTGATTGCCATCTGGCCCCCACATTTGTCCAGAAGCGCGGATGGCCGCGGGCATAGATGCATCGACGATGATGTCGCTAGGGACGTGGAGATTGGTAATCCCCTTGTCAGAGTTCACCATGGCAAGATCCGGACCATCCTCATAGACACTCTGAATGTCTGCCTCGATTTCGGCCCGCTGAGATTCGGGAAGAGTCGCGATCTTGGCGTAGACGTCACCCAACCCATTGTTCACATCCACTCCCAGCGAATCAAAGGTAGCGGCGTGCTTCTCAAAGACGGTCTTATAAAAAACGGAGACCGCATGACCGAAGATGATCGGGTCAGAGACCTTCATCATCGTAGCCTTTAAATGCAAAGAGAATAGGACGTCCTGTTCTGTGGCGTCCTTTACTTGAGAGGCAAGAAAATCACAGAGACCGTTCTTGCTCATTACGGAGGCGTCGATGATCTCGCCAGCTTGTAATGGAGTGGATTGTTTTAGCGCGGTTGTCGCTCCATCCGTGGAAACAAATTCGATACGGACATCGGTTGCCTCGTTGATGGTCACCGACTTTTCGCTGCCATAAAAGTCCCCACTGGACATGCTCGCAACGTGGGATTTCGAGCTCGGATCCCAAGCGCCCATAGAATGAGGATTGGTTCTCGCGAATTGTTTGACGGCGCCAGGAGCTCGCCGGTCAGAGTTGCCTTCGCGTAGGACGGGGTTGACGGCGCTTCCCAAAACTTTGGCGTATCGGGCCTTAATCTCCTTTTCCGCGTCGTTTTGCGGTTCCTCGGGGTAGTCGGGCAAAGCGTAGCCTTGCGTCTGAAGTTCCTTGATAGCGGCGGTCAATTGGGGGACCGACGCGCTGATATTGGGGAGTTTGATAATATTGGCTGCCGGAGTTTTTGCGAGCTCACCCAGTTCGGACAGAGCATCTGATTGGCGCTGCTCTTCGGTCAATCTTTCGGGGAAGTTGGCGATAATCCGGCCCGCGAGGGAAATGTCTCTGGTTTCTATTTCGACTCCCGCTGCTTTGGTAAAAGCCTCTACTATGGGGAGGAGAGAATAAGTGGCGAGCGCAGGGGCTTCGTCTGTTTTCGTGTAGATGATTCTCGAATGGGTGTTGGTCATGATATACTCGGATAAAATAGAGCGAAGTCCTTCGGTAACCGACTCAAGAATAGCGTCAATAGAATATAATGGCCAATACCTAAGTGCCTGAAAAGGGTCCTACTCGATTCGCGATTGAAATCGATGGTAGAGGTAGCCTACGAAAATGAATAGAACGGCTAGAACGGCGAAGGCGATAATTCGAATCAAGGTATCCCGGATGTCATAGACGAACAGACGGAAGAGCGGTAGGGTAAGGCCAATGATCGCGACCAATCGGTAAGGTTTGATCTTCGCTCCGATACCGACCGCTACCAAGATCAGACAGAATAGAGCCATTAAAGGAGTGAAAGAGGATTCAACCCAAAGCAGGTCCGATGACAAGGTGATTGCGTAAACCGTATAACTGAAAATCGCTGCGAGATAAACTAGCGCCTGTTTCATGCCTGATGAGAGTTTACGATGTCCTCCTTTGGCATGGTCAATTCCCATCGCGAGCCCGAGCAGGACCGTCAGCAATCCGCCGACTAGAAGTTCCTTCGCCCAAGGCAGGTTTTGTAGAACGCTCTCCATGGAGGAGTCCCACACGCTGACAATCGATGCTAGGCTAAGGCCAATAAACAACAGACTGAAGAGGAGAGCAACGTAGCGCTTGTGGATTCTCCACAGGAAATGAAAAGCCCCGCTCAGTAACAGCATTGCCAATACACGTATTATCCAGGAGTCGATTTCGAATACGAATCGGGCTGTGATGAATGCGACGAGACAGTGGTGAAGCATCCTCCATATCCGCCAGTGCCTTAAAATTCGGAACGAAGAAACGAACTGTGGACGAAGATTTGGCAAAAACAGGACTGTGAGATAGGCGACGATGGCGGTCACGAACCCGAGTGAACTCAGGTTATAGGAGAAGTCGCTCAGGGAGAAGAGTAAGAGTGGAATGAACGATGCGTCTCGAAGGGCCCTGAATCGACCCGTGGGAACTGCCAGTAGAAACAGAGTAAACGCCGCTCCGAAATAAGGAAAGAAGCTGTAGGGCTGAAAGGCATCAGCCGTGTAGGCGAAGATAGTGGTAATCCAGGCAAAGTGGAAAACGAGCTCGATTGCATGGATACGCTTTCGGATCGAACCTGCGTTTGCCTTGGGTACCAAATAGGCAAGCCCTAGAGTTATCGCGACTACGGCAACAAAGCTCCATTCGTTGTCCGGCTGATCCCAGAACTGAATGTTAGCTGCGAGGATAACGAGGGCGCCGGAAATAGCCGGGATCGACTTTGAGAATTTTGGGATCAATCCGATGGTGCAAAGTACTGATCCGTACAATACCGCGACGAGTGGTAGGGCGTCTCTGGTTACGTCGCTCTGCGTGACGAAGGTGATACCAGCAATGCCATTGGCGATTGCCGCGATCCAAAAGAATGGGCTGCGGCGTCCGTCTGAAATTCGTGTTTGATGGAGGTAGGACAGGAAGCCCGCGGCGATCGCAGGATGGATGAGAAAGAGAAACCACGAAAAGGCGCCAATCTCTAGTTTGTCGATTCCAATGCTGTCAGCCGCATAGCTCAGTGAAACGAGCCAGAGAAGTACGCAAGCGGCTTCTTGTAACCGGGACTTGGAACGAGCAGCGACCCAGCAGATCAGCACCGCTTCGATTATAAGAGCAAACCAACGAATGTCTCCCTCGTATCGATTCACCAGCCACAGGGCTGCCAAGGCGCCCGCTTTGAGAAAGAAGAGCTGGAAGAGGTAACTGTTGAGATCGCGAGACCCAAAGAGGACCGCCCACCCGGCAAATACGATCGCTGCGCTTCCGTAGAATAATACCAGCTCGATGTTGAATGAACTCATGTAGAGATATCCAATCGCTAAACAAGCAGTTGTATTCACTGCGTGGAGTACGGACAACCGAGGGAACAGTTTGGTGAGGTTCCAGCGAAAGTCACAAAAAGGAAGGAGGGAAACACTGATGAGCAGGTAGGCGATCACGCTCCAGAAATGAGGCAGAGTGATGGTGGTGGATCCAATCGCGTAAAGGGCGCAAAAACTGAGGACCGGGAGATAGACGCCGATCGTGGACAGGGAAAGGATGGGGAACCAGTCGAATTTTCGACTGAAAGCGATCCCAACTACGTACAAGGCGAGAGCGGAAATCAGAGACGGTTCCAGGAGACCGACGTATGAGGAAAACAGAGACGAGGCAAATCCATAGGCCAGGGCCATAATCGCTATACTGCGATTCTGGAGATGCATGCTGGCAAAGAAAATGGCGGCAACAACTGCGAACTGAATAGTGATTCCCATAAACGGGTTTTCAATCACGCGGACCTGGGGAGCGGCGTAGGCAGCGATACTGGTCAGATAGACCATGCTCAGTGCGGTCGACATCACCGTAGATCCAAATTTAGGGCGTTTCTTGAGAAAATAGAAACCTGCTGCGAGCACGATGCCGTCGGCTACCAGCAACTCGATAAAGCGAACCCATGGAGGCGTTCCTTGGGAGATGTAGACCGCAAAGGAAATTACCGACAGGGTCGCGAGGAGGCCACCGATCCGAGGTAGCCACCATTGCATCAGTCCTGCCTCGGCTGAGGAGGATTCTTTGGGAGGCCAGATCCCGAACGATCGCAATAGAGCAATAAAGCCTGAAGTTCCGGAAGATTTTGGAGAAGGAGTGTCCTTTGCGATAAGGGGGGAATCGCGCTGCGGTCCCTCTTCCTCGTTGTAGAATATGATCTTGGGCTTAGCCGGCGTGGGATGGGGTAGAGCGGTTTCGATGGAAGCTTCCTGAGCGAGGGGCCTAGGTTGGCTAGAAGGCTCTGCGGCTTGACTTTGGGGAAGCGTGACGACGGGCGGGGGCGTTTCGGCACTTTGGGAAACTCTGTGAGCCAGTACCTTTTCTTCCAGCTTCTGAATACGCTTTAGATCCTTGGATCGTTGAACGATCAAGTAAATGCAAAGGGGAAGCGGTAGAATGATTAGTAGGACCGCTAAGATGGCGAGCGCTTCCATATCAGGGAAGACGAGAGGAGGGGTTTGGTAAGGACTTGATTACAATTCGGGGAAAAGGTTCCAGTCGCGGGGATAGATAACTTCGTAGGCAGTTTTAAATACTTTTTCCTCCTTTGGAGCAAGCGTGGCTTCCCACTGAAAGACTCCGCTATTCTCGTCCTCGATTTCGACCTCACTCGTTGGGGGCGCTTTGCGGCGAATCTCGATTTTCGAATTTTGGGCGATGGGGAACTGGTCGACCACGATGAGTTTGTGGGCCACCGTGTGCAAATTGGTGACCTCATTCTTATACTCGCGATTGAGGGTCGTGGTCTTGTCGATGAAACCGGAATTGCTGTCTTTCTGGGCTCCCTCTATCCGCTTAACGACGATGTTTCCGTCAACTCCCAACGATAGCTCGGTTTCCTCTTCAGGGAGAATTTTATTCAGGGAGACTTTAGAGGAGAGTTTACCGTCAACGAACGCGAGCGCTTGCCCCGGAAGAATCGGAAGCTCGAGCGTGTTGCGAATTCTGGCTCGAAGGTACGCGTCGAGCTGGGCTCGCGGCACGGTCTCGGACCAGAACTCGGCTTCCAGACCGGCTTCGAGAACTTTATATGAGCTGCGCTCGCGAGAGCTGGGAACGGTGATTTGTCCGGGGATGGTGGCTTGGAAGGAAACGGTTGATACCGTGATGGCGACTTTTTGAGCACTGAGCCGAGAGCCGACCGCTTCTTCGGCCATAAATACGTCTGCTTGAGGCGGGGGAGGAGCGGCTCTTTCCGCCACTGAAGAGAAACGCCCTTTCCGGTAGTAGTCCTCCTGTTTTCCCACATTCAGGGGATAGAGTTCAGGCACGTTGCCCTGGCGGTTGGCCTGATTTGTGTGGAGCGAAAGGGTGATGTTTGACCAATCTTCGCCAGTGAATTGCCAAACTGAGGCAAAGTATCCAAAATTCAGTTTCCCTTGGTCAGGGTAGGCGCGTAGTTCGTACTGAGGCTCCCAGCGGGCAGAGTTGACCATGTAGCTGAGCGATATTGCGACTTCGCTTGCCGCGTCCATCTCGATTTCTACTTTGGCGACAGAGGAAAGGAGCATCGCTTTCTCGGTTGCCTCCCTAAGCTCCTTTTCGATCTCCTTGATGGTCTTGTCGACGGCTTTGATCTCAATCTCAACTTTGTCAATCTGCTCGTTGGCGTTCTTCTGGGTTTGTCCGACAAACTCGGCCAGCTCCTTTGCTTGAGCTAGGGTGAGGGTTTGGCCTTCGTTAATCTTGCCAAATTCCTTAGCGAAGGAGGTACGCATGCTGGAGGCGAAGACGACATCCGCTTTGGCATTGGAAAGCGTGCGCAGCTTTTGCTCTTTTTCCTTTTTGGCTGCGTCGAGTCTCGTTTGGATTTCTTCTATTATAGAATTCTCGTCGCGATTCTGCGGCTGGAATATCTTCGCGTTCCGAATTAGCCCATTGGCGGTGTTTACGAAATTTGCCTGGAGCGCTGTTGGGTCCACCTGACTGGGCAGATTTTTGAAGACCAAGGTCGATTTCCCCGAGGGCACGTTCAAAGTGCCTTGGCGAGTGACCAAAGCACCATCTCGGAAGAGGGAGACTTCGAGAATCGACGATTCCACTTCGTGTTCGTCAGCATAGGCACCGAGAGTGAGCAATGCGCAGAGCGCAATCGTAAAAATAGAGCAGAATTTCATAGGGCGAACGAGGCGATTCTAAGATGGACAAAAGTCTTCACTGAAGGATCCATATAGGCAATTGTAATTAAGGCTTTTGAGGAAGCGATTGATCAGAATTTTTCTCTTGGGTAGAGCAGTGAGGGCCCGGCACGCCGCCTTTGATAGGTTCATTGAATCACGTGGCAACTGCGTTCATAAGCTTGGTTCGACAAGGCTCACCACCCTGCGCCTGTCTTTGGGCCAAGCCCCCATTCAATGTAGGACAGGCAGAATGATTGCGTACCTTGAATTGAAACAGGCGGTCCATTCGGCTCGGCTCAGGATCGATGAAGAACCTGTGCGGCGCTTTTATTGTGGGCGCTCGGAGATCGCCCGCTACCTTTCATGTGCTCGAAAGGTTGACCTTTGAGGGGAAACTAAGAGGGTGCGGGTTTAAACCTTCTGGATCCCATTGAGGCACACTCGGCACATTCATATTAAAGGAGCTCGCGAGCACAATTTGCGGGATATCGAGGTTAAGATCCCTCGAGATAAACTCGTCGTAATCACGGGCGTATCGGGTTCGGGAAAGTCCTCACTGGCCTTCGACACGCTGTATGCGGAGGGCTACCGAAAATATATGGAGAGCCTTTCCACACAGGCCCGCCAAGCGATGGAGCAGTTCAAACGACCGGATGTGGATTTCATCCACGGCCTTTCACCGGTTTTGGCAATAGAGCAACGGGCAGCAGGTTCTTCTCCGCGGAGCACTATTGCCACGGTTACGGAAATTGCGGACTATGCCCGTCTTCTGTGGACGCTTCGAGGAGATCAGCATTGCCCGAAGGACGGAGGCATCATTTCGCGGCAAACGCTCGATAGCTCCGTTGATCAGACTTTGAAGCTGCCGAAAGGTTCGCGGGCTATGATTTTGGCTCCTTACATGGCCGCGACGGCCGCAGTTATACTGGAGGAGCTGCCCCGTTTGCGGCAAAAGGGGTTTCAGCGTATTCGAATCAATGATGAGGTCAAAAGTATTGATGATCCGGATATAGAGATAAAGGGACGGGGAAACGCGACCGTTGAACTCGTGGTCGATCGCATTGTGGTAGAAGAGGCGCAGAGAAGTCGGATCGCGGACTCGCTCGAGCTGGCGTTTAGCGAAGGGAAAGACCGAGCGATGGTCCTCTATCAGGCATCGAAAGACTCGGATTGGAAAGAGCTCAGTCTAAGCCGGAATTTCGCGTGCTCGAAGTGCGGCGAGGTGTATGAACCCATCTCTCCCCGTCATTTTTCGTTCAATACGGCGGAAGGATCCTGTCCAGAGTGCGGTGGATTGGGGAAAACGCGGCGCTTCTTGGAAGAGCTCATCGTGCCCGATCCGAGTAAGTCAGTGAAAAAGGGGGCCTTGAAGCCTCTGCGAATCGGAGGAAAGCAGCTGATCATTCGCAACAATGCGATGCTGCGCCAGTTGGCAGAGCAGCTTCCCTTTGATCCGACGACGCCGTGGAGCGAGTTGGATGAGGAAACCAGACAGGCTTTGCTCTACGGGGTTGAAGACCGGCTTTTCACTTTCAAACTAACTCGCCGTAAGACGCTTCCTCCTCCCCAACCGTTCGGAGGCTTTATGGCGTTGCTGCAAAAGTCCTACATGGAGACTAAAAGCGACGGATTTCGGGCTCGACTGATGACCTATCAGACGGACCAGAAATGCCCGACATGTGACGGGCATCGGTTCAGTCCGCGGAGTGCGAATGTATTTGTAGAGGGTAAGAGTCTGCCCGATTTCCTTTCGATGGATATAGGTCAGGCCCACGAATACGTGAGCAGCCTATCACCCAGCAAGGATCGTGTTTCAACCTACGGGGAAGTTCTCGATGGAATCGAGTTGCGGTTGCGTTTCCTAAAGGAGGTGGGTCTGGAGTACCTGACTTTGAATCGTCAATACAGTACGTTAAGCGGAGGCGAGGCCCAACGAGTGCGGCTAGCGACACAGTTGGGTATGAGTCTCGTAGGAGTCGTCTACGTGCTCGACGAGCCCAGCATTGGATTGCACCCGAAGGACAACCAGAAGCTGATCGAGTCACTGAAGGAGTTACGGGACCGCGGCAACTCGGTTGTCGTGGTGGAGCACGATGAGGATACGATGCGGGCCGCCGACCATCTGATCGAGCTGGGCCCGGGAGCGGGGCTTTCTGGAGGAGAGGTTCTTTTCGAAGGGACGCCGGAGGATTGTGCCGGGCAAAAGAAAGACGGCTTCGAGACTGGAGAATACCTTTCAGGACGACAGACGCTTACGAAGTCGGTCAAAACACTTTCGCCACAAAAGAAGTGGCTCGAGATTAAAGGGGCGAGCCAGCACAATCTGCAAAAGGAGGATGCCCAGTTCCCCGTTGGTCTTTTGACCTGTGTGACCGGCGTTTCCGGATCGGGTAAGTCGACCTTGGTGAATGAGATTCTGGCGAAGGCGGCTGCCCGAAAACTGAATCGGGCCAAGGACATCCCCGGCAAGCACACGGGGATGAAAGGGCTGGAGCACTTCGAAAGGGCAGTGCGTGTGAGTCAGGATCCCATCGGGCAAAGCCCGCGTTCTAATCCGGCCACCTATACCAAACTCTTTGATCTGCTGCGCGATTTGTACTCAAAAATTCCTCTGTCGCGAGCCCGCGGATACAAAGCGGGGCGTTTTAGTTTTAATGCCCGTGGCGGTCGCTGTGAACGATGTCAGGGTCAAGGGGCGATCAAGTTGGATATGCTTTTTATGAGTGATGCCTATATCGATTGTCCCAGCTGCCAAGGTACGCGTTACAATCGGGAAACCTTGGAAGTGCAATATGGAGGATTGAATATCGCCCAATCTCTAGATCTTTCGGTAAGCGAAGCCTTGGCGCAATTTGAGAATGTGCCACGCGTTATGGATAAGTTGAGGACCCTCGACGCGGTGGGGCTAGGGTATTTGAAACTGGGACAAGCTGCTAACACATTGAGTGGGGGCGAGGCCCAGCGATTGAAGCTCTCGTTGGAGCTTTCCAAGCGATCCGCGGGTAGCGCTCTCTATATTCTAGATGAGCCCACGACCGGGTTGCACTGGTCGGATATCCAGAAACTTTCAGACCTGCTTTTCCAACTGCGAGACCAGGGCAATACGGTCATCGTGATCGAACACCACCTCGACTTCATGCGACTGGCTGACTGGATCGTCGATCTCGGCCCGGGCGGAGGCTCCCATGGAGGAAAAATTGTCTGTGCCGGAACAGTGGATACGGTAAAAAAGTGTAAGGATTCGGAAACCGGCAAAGCCTTAAAGGGACGGTAGCCTTTTAACCACGGACTTCGAGTAGCTCAGCGCTTTAGCCTAGTCATCGTTAAGAAGGTATAGATTTTTGTTTCACGGATTATACGGATGAGCACAGATGTTTTTTGGCTATGGTAATAGTCATTAGAAAAATACGATTCGAATCCTTATCTCAATGGATCTGTGTTGTCTGAGATATCTGTGGTAGGGATTTGTCCCTATCCAGAGTCGTTTTTCTCTGGCAGACTGCAAAGGTAGGGCTAGCGCTTACGCTATGCCGCGTTTCCTATGGGACGGGTGCGCTCAAGAGATCGATAGCCACAAAGAGGCACAAAAGACACAAAGAACGATCGTGGCAGACCATTGCTTAAGCATGGTTTTAATAGGGCCGTGTCCTTGAAACTTTCTAGAAGACAAATACTCTAAAATCTTAGGCTGGGTCGTCGACCTGGTGATCTTAGACTAAAAATTGTCATGCCGGTTCGCTAAGCTTCAGCGTTAGAGGCTAAAAGGGGGAGGCTTGCGCCTCCCCCCGTTTGTTTTCTTTTTCAGCGCTTTCTCGGACGAGTCAGCGTTCTTGTTCTTGGGTCCCGAATAGTGGCCGTGCCACCAAACAGGACGTTTCTTACTCCCATTCCCTTTATCATGTTCGTGTTGTTTTCCTAGGACCGGCATTTCGTCGGCCAGTCTCGATTAAGCATAAACCGCGCCCATGGAAGGCCCAGTTTTCTATTTTCGCGTATTTAACAAGACGGTTCATTTTGAACTCGTTCTGGCTCCAAGTAAGAGGGGCACTCGCTAGTGGGTGGTTCTGCATTAATAGAGAGAAGAGGCTAGCTTGCCTCCCGAGCTAAAAACTCTACTTTTGACGTTACGAGTATCCGGGATATCAAAAAGATGACTATCCGTGTACGACTTAGGACGATGGAGCGCATCTGGGACTCGCTCTGTCACGAGGAGGCCGAGCCGGAATCTCCTTCTTGGCACGAGACGATTCTAAATGAACGGAAGCAAATGATGGATTCTGCCGAAACCAAGTATTTGACGATTGAACAGCTTCGAGCGCGGTATCGCTGATGGAAATCCAAGCTGTTGTCACACTCGAAGAAGCGACTAGGGATTTGGATGCTGGAAAAGCGTTTTACGAATTCAATGAAGAAGGAATAGAACTCTACTCCAATGACAGTCTTCTATCGGACATCGAGCCACTTCGATGATTGCCGTAATCGCTTTTGTGGCACCAATTATGAAATTCGGTTAATGTCACGAGTATGTGGTTACAAATATGATTAGACTTGCCCCTAAGCAGGCAAACCTGCTACGTTTCGAACCCTGTGTGATTCAGCGTCGTAATGAAAGGAATTGATCTCAAATGGGACTCGGAAAGACACTGAACAGGCTCCACTACCAAGCTAGGAAAAATGAGTGGCTTCACTACTTTTCGATATTTTGCCGTATCGCTCTTGCTGCAGGATTTATTCCCTCTGGATTGCAAAAGATTTTCGGAGAAAGGTTTACCGTACTCGCTGTGAACCACCCAATGGGGAATTTCTTGGAAGCCCTTTATCATACGGGTTATTACTACACATTTGTCGGGGTAATGCAGGTTTTGGCCGCCATCCTCCTGCTCATCCCGCGGACCGCAACAATGGGAGCTCTTATATATTTCCCGATAATCTTAAATATCTGCATTTTATCCCTCTCGGTTAGATTTGATGGATCCCTAATCACTTCCCCGTTGATGGTGTGTGCTGTTTTGTATTTACTATGTTGGGACTATCATAAATTCAAAAATGTGTTCCCCTTTTACGATTCAGACTCAGATCTACCTCAAAAAAGCGAATTGACGAAAAAGGTCCCGGTGAAGTTTTTTGCCGGTGTTATTGCGGTTATCGTTCTAACAGCGCTTCATGCCCAAGTCTTATACGCGATAATGCCGAGAAACACATTTTCTGACTGCCTAGCTCAATGCGATGGGGAAGATGAAAGAGCGTGTATGGAATTTTGTGAGTGCATTCACAAAGAAGGTAAATCCCTGAATCAGTGTTTGGAGGAATTCAAAGAAAACCTAGACTGAAATTTTTAGGTTGAACGTCCGGTCTTGGGGGCATCGAGAAAAGACCGACCGCCTGCTATTCTCGATTTCTCGTATCGAAGGCGATGGTGACGGGGCCGTCGTTTACGAGCGAGACTTGCATGTTGGCGGCAAAAACGCCGGTCTTTACCGGGTAGCTAAGCGTTGCGCTGAGTGCTTGGACGACGTCTTCGCAGAAGGCTTTTCCTTTTTGGGGATCTGCTGCGTCGTTGAAGGAGGGTCGGTTTCCTTTCTTGGTGGAGGCGATCAGAGTGAACTGGCTTACGATCAGCAATTCACCTTGGATCGATTTTAGACCGCGGTTCATTTGCTGGTTGTCGTCTGCGAACACGCGTAAATGGGAGATCTTCCGGACCATCCATTCGATATCTTCGTTCGTATCCAGTTTGTGTATCCCTAGGAAAACAAGCAGCCCTCGGCCAATCGATGCGTGCACTTTACCGTCGATTGACACGGAGGCTTCGGCTACTCGTTGGACGACCGCTTTCACGATTAGAGCTTTCTGAGAATGGCGAAGAACTCGATCCCGTTTTCCTCACCGGTGGATTGGAATTCGATTTGGAACTCAATCCCGAGGGTTTTTTTGCAAGCCATAAGGAATTCCCAAAAAGTATGGCTGTCCCAGACGTGAGCATGCTCGCGACGCGAGCGGGCGAATGCGATGTCGCCTTTGATGTCGCGTCCCGGTTCCTCGAATACGTGTTTGCCGACATGTCGAAGGAAGTCCAGGTAGTGTTCATCGTCGACTTCGTCTACACCGTTTATGTACTCGGTTTCCAGATGTTCGTAACTGGTTAGCGGGCGCTCCTTGTCAAAGGTGTAGCGTTTGTCCGGAGCCGCGATGGCGATCCAGCCGCCGGTTCGAAGAACATAGAACATGTCTTCAATCATGGCAATCGGGCAGGCGACATGCTCGATGACGTGGTTGGCAATGACGAAATCCTGGCTGCTGGCCGTCAGCTTGCGCAGGTCGCGCTTGTCCACATCCCCAAGGATGTCGACGGGAACCAATTCGCTGCTTTGAATTTCGGGGAAACGCGCGGATGCGGTTTTCGGATCAATGGCGTCGAAATAGGAAACCTGGCAGGAGCTTGGAAGCTTAGCCGGTTCTCCGAAGGCTCCGATTTCAATGCCTTTCCCGCTTAAAAGAGTGTAGCCTTCTTCACGGTGTTTCAATGCGGCTAGAGGACTTTTAGTTTGATTGGCGGGAGACCGTGGGGGCGGGACGTTGTTCCGGCTCAGCCGAAATCCACCTCTGGCTCGACCTCTGCTTCGTAGTCCACACCTTTTATGCCGAAACCGAAGAGCCTGAGAAAATCGGTCTGGTATCCTTCGAAGTCCGTCAGCTCCTCCAGATTTTCAGTGGAAACGAGGGGCCATACTTTAGTGACTGCGTCTTGTATCTTGTCCTCCATCTCCCAGTCGTCCATGCGGATGAGACCAAGCTCGTCGAGGGGGACGTTGCCACCTTGGTTGTAGAGACGATCGGAAAACAGCCGTTGCATTTGCTCGATGCAGCCCTCGTGGCCGCCGAGCTCCTTCATGATCTTGAAGAGAATAGTGATGTAGAGATTGACCCCTGGGATGGCGGAGCTCGCTTGGGTCACGACGGCTTTGTTTACCGAGACATGGGCTTCACCGCCTAAGTCACTGACAGATTCATTAATCGCTGCCTTGGCCCGACGGAGATCGACTTTGGCCTGCCCGATGGTGCCGTCCTTGTAGATAGGCCAAGTTACCTTGGGTCCGATGTAGTCGTAGGCTACTGTCTTAAAGCCTTCGGAGAGCAGGTCGGCGTCCTTGAGGGCCTGTATCCACAATTCCCAGTCCTCGCCCCCCATCACTTTGACAGTGTTTTGTATATCCTCATCGGTAGCAGCCTCCACGGTCGCTTCCTGGATCGACCTTTTGTCGGTATCCAAATATTTGTTCGAGTAGTCTGCCCCGATCGGCTTGAGGGCGGAACGATAGGTTTCACCTGTTTTCGGATCGGTGCGGCGAGGCGAGGCGAGCGAGTAGATCACGAGGTCAATTTTCCCCATGTCCGACTTTATTCGTTCGATGGCTTGCTCCTTGATTTCGTTTGAAAAGGCGTCGCCGTTGATGCTACTGGCATAGAGGCCGTCTGCTTTGGCCGCTTTTTCCAGGGCGACTGAATTGTACCAGCCCGGTGTGGCGGTTCGTCCTCGCTCCGAAGGGCGCTCGAAATAGATTCCAAGGGTGTTGGCGCCGCATCCGAAGGCGGCCGCAATGCGGGATGCGAGGCCGTATCCGGTTGATGCCCCGACTATGAGAACATTTTTGGGCCCATTTTCGACAGGGGACTGGCTTTTGACATAGTCAATCTGCTCCTGGACATTGGCGGCACAGCCAGTTGGGTGAGCTGTGACGCAGACGAAACCTCTTACTTTGGGACGAATAATCATAAAAAATTGGGATTAGCTGAATTACAGGGAGTGCGTTGATGAAACGAACTTTGAGCAATGTCAGCCTTTATTTGGGAAACATCGGTCGATTATTCCAGTTAAATTCTACAGGGATATCAGAGCCTATGACTGAATCGTTACGAATCCAATCCTGCGCGAATCGCAATCAGGAGTATATTGGCTACGTTTTGAAAAGGAGTCCTACCGAGTCCAGCGTCTTAAAAAAGCGCCAGTCCGATTAGCCCTAAAATTACAAGGAGAGCGAGCAGTGTCAGGATTTTCCTCTCCTGCTTGGTTGTTTTGAAAAGCATGAATACAGAGTGGATTAGTGTACGAATAAGCGCTAGAACGCCTTCAAAGTAAGAGATGATTATGTATAGAAAACGGAATGTTCTCAAGCTTTTCGCGCTCATCTGCGGGGTAATGCCCCTCTTGAGCTACGGACAGGACTACCAGAAGGGTACGGTTGATACGGAGCAGGCGATTGCCGAGCTCGTATCGGGAGTCACAGCTGTGCAACCTGGGCAGACCTTCGATGCGGCGCTGCGCCTCCAGCTGGACCCGCATTGGCACGTTTATTGGAAAAACCCAGGGGATACGGGGTTAGCGCCGTCGATTGATTGGGAGACTCCGGATGGAATAGAGGTAGGCGAACTGGAGTTTCCGACTCCTGAGAAGATCATTACACCACCCGATTTTGTCTCGTACGGCTATGAGGGGCAGGTGTTCTTTCTGGCGAAGGTCACGATTCCGGAGGATTTCGAGGTGGGGCAGACTTTATTACTCAATGCCGATGCCAGTTGGCTGGCTTGTGAGCAGATGTGTATCCCGGGAGGGGCGAAGCTCGCTCTGGAATTGCCGGTGTCTGGCGAATCGGCTGAGCCTTCGCAGTGGGGAGACGCTTTGGCGGCGGCGCGGGCAAACCTCCCGAAAACGCCCGACGGGGCAGTGCTTACTTTCGAAGCGCTCGAATCCACGATCTCGGCTAGCATCGATTGGGCGGGTTTCAATGGGATCGACACCAAATCCCTCTATTTCTATCCGGAGGAAGAAGGTTTGATCAATTCAGCCGCGGCCCAGAACTTCGCCCTTACTGATTCGACCCTCATCGTGTCGATGCAGAAGTCGGAATACTATGAAGGTTCAGTCGATCGGCTTTCGGGGGTGCTTTCCTACGAGGCGGGCTTTGCGGCTGCTGGCGATGCGAAGGCGATTTTTCTGGATTCGGCGATCAAGCCGGCGGCGGACGCAAACACGGCTTACGCAAGCGGCGGGGAATCGACTATCGGTTTTGCTCAAGCCCTCTTGTTCGCGTTTGTCGGCGGAATGATACTCAATTTGATGCCCTGCGTGTTCCCGATCTTATCCATAAAGGTGCTCGGCTTCGTTCAGCAGTCGGGAGAGGACAATAAGAAGGTCTTCGCTCACGGACTTACGTTCGCGGGAGGGGTGCTGGCGTCCTTTTGGGTATTGGCGGGCGCGTTGATCGCCTTGCGGGCGGGTGGTGAAAGCCTTGGCTGGGGATTTCAGCTTCAGTCACCCTATTTTGTGGGGGCATTGCTTTTGATTATGTTTCTGCTGGGGCTAAGTCTGGTGGGTGTATTTGAAATAGGGACTTCGGCGATTGGGCTCGCGGGAAAAGTCAAAGGAGAGGGGTATGGAGGCTCTTTCTTCTCCGGAGTTCTGGCCACTGCGGTCGCGACGCCCTGCACCGGTCCTTTCATGGGGCCTGCGCTTGGATTTGCCCTTACCTTGTCGGCCTTCCAGTCGATGACGGTGTTTACGTTTTTGGCATTAGGAATGGCTGCCCCTTATGTGACTCTCTCGTCTTTTCCGAAGCTGATAGAGAAGCTTCCCCGTCCGGGCGCGTGGATGGAGACTTTCAAACAGGTCATGTCCTTCCCGATGTTCGCAACCTGTATTTGGCTGATTTGGCTGATGGGGGCTCATGTCGGTAACGACGGACTTATCATGGTTCTCGGGGGATTGCTCGTTGTGGCGATCGGGGCGTGGGTCTACGGACGTTGGTCGACGCCAGTGAAACCGGTTACGACTCGCAGAGTTTCGACCATTTTCGCGGTAGTGATCGCTGTCATTGGAGTATGGATGCTGATGCCTTCTGAAGAAGCGACATCGGCAGTGGCTACGGAAGAGGCGGGTGGTCCGGACAAGTACGGCGTAGTCTGGGAAAATTTTTCTCCGGAGCTGGTCGCATCGGCTCGACAGAAAGGAAAACCCGTCTTTATCGATTTCACTGCCAAGTGGTGCCTCACCTGTAAGGCGAATAAGGCGGTCGTTTTCGCCTCGGACGAAGTAAAAAATCGTTTTGATGAATTAGGTTTCGTGATGGTTAAGGCTGACTGGACGAAGCGGAATCCCGTTATCACTGATGCTCTAGAAGAGTTTGGTCGCTCAGGAGTGCCGTTGTATGTCCTGTATGATGGAAAATCGGATACGCCGAAAATCCTGCCTGAGCTATTGAACCCGGGAATCGTCCTGGATGCGCTAGAGGGGATCGAAAGTCCTGCCGCATCGATCGCGAGTAAGTGAATTAAGTATCTCCGCAGTATTTTTAGGTATCGGGCGATTTTTGAGCGCCCAATGCCGTATCTACCGGGTAGGCACTCAGGAGTCGCTCGCAAAATAGAATACTAATGGACTGTACTTAAGTCCTGCTGAGCTGTCCCTAGTATTGCCGTCTCAGATTACTCGGCAGGATGCCGAGCTCTTCCCGGTACTTGGCTACGGTACGTCTCGCGATGTTGATTTCCTTCTCTTTGAGAAGGGCGACGATTCCTTGATCGCTCAATGGCTTGGTGGGCTCTTCGTTTGAGACCAATTGCTGAATCATTTCCTTGACGCTGGTATTGGAGATATCCTCGCCGCCTCCCCCTTTGTAGCCGGGGGTGAAAAAGAACTTCATATCGAAGACCCCGTGCGGGGTCTGGATGTACTTGTTGGCGATCGCCCGGCTGACCGTCGTTTCGTGAACCCCCACCGCGTCAGCGACCTGGGTCATGGTGCAAGGTTTCAGCTTGGCTACTCCATCCTCGAGGAAGGCGACTTGTATTTTTACGATCTCGTTCGCGATTCGCTCGATCGTTTGCTGGCGTTGCTCGATCGAGCTGATGAGAAATTTGCCGGATCGCATCTTCTCCTGAATGTACTCTTTCTCCTGGCGGGAAAGCTGTCCCTTGGCGATCATTTCCTTGTAGGAAGGACTGATGCGAAGACGGGGAATGTAGTCGCTGTTTAGGGTCACCTTCCACTTGTCCTCATCTCTTTCCACGACGACATCGGGGAGGACGGATCGATTGGTGTCCTCGGAAAAGCGGCGACCGGGAGCGGGGTCAAGCAACGCGATATCGTCTATAGCCGCTTGAACCTCATCGGAATTAATCCCCATTTTCCGAGCGATGTCGGGAATACGTCTTCGGGTGAGAAGCTTAAAATGATTCTGGACCATCTCGTAGGCATCCGAGTTTCTGAGGCCCTGCAGTTCCAGTTGCGTAGCCAGACAGTCTTGGAGATCGAATGCTCCGATTCCAGGAGGGTCGAATGACTTCAACGTTTGGTGAGCAGACTGCATCTCGCCAAGCGACATGCCGGAAACTAAGGCGAGATCGGAGAGAGGTGTGTTTAGAAACCCGTTGTTGTCGAGGCTGCCGACAAGGTATTCGATCGCTTCGCACTCCTTGGCGCTGATATCGGATAAAGACGCTTGGGAAAGAAGGTGCTCCTGCAATGAAGTCTCGGTCACTAGGGAGTCGAAAAAGTGGTCGCGACGTTCCGCATCCTCAGAGGTGAAGCTCTGACCGCTGCTGGCCTCGGACAGGTGGTCGCGCCAGTCTTGGTCGATTTTGCTCAGAATCTCGAATGTTTCGTCGAACTTCAATTCTTCGTTCTGGCTAGCGGATTCCTGTTCAGAGTTCTCGCCATCCGACCCGTTGAACGCGCCGTCGTCTAGGCTTACTCCATCCATCGGCATTTCTTCCAGCGACGGATTTGTTTGAAGCTCTTCCTGGATCGTTATGTTCAGATCCTGGGCGGCAACCTGCAGAATCTTAAGCGAATGACGCAGTTGAGGGGCAAGGACTTGAGACTGCGTCTGCTTTTGTCTCAGTTCTTGATTGAATCCTTGTGCTGCCATTTTCTCGTCGAAAGATTTACTGCGCGGACCAGATGCATCTTCGCGCGCAAAGTATTATCGGAGCAGATCTTGATAGAGAATTTTTGATCATTGCAAGCCGCATGACATAATTAGCGCGATTTATGCTGTGTATTGTTATATTTGGTTTACAATTCAGATTCTGCCTCTTGACAGGATCGGCTAAAAATCGGATTTTCGGCTTGTGATCACACTTACTGAAAACGCGGCAATCAAGGTCAAGCAACTCCAGGAGGAAAAAGGTGGAGGGGGGAAGTTACTTCGTATTTTCGTCGAATCCGGAGGTTGTTCAGGTTTCCAGTATGGAATGTCCTTTGATCTGAAGAAGGACGACGACCGCACACTCGAAAGCGCTGGAGTCTCTTTTCTAATGGACGATGCGAGCATCGAATATATGAAAGGCAGCGAGATCGACTTTGATGACGGTCTGCAGGGCAAGGGATTTGAGATTAGGAATCCCAATGCCGACAGCACTTGTGGATGTGGCAAGTCTTTCAACTAAAGTAATGTAGCGCTTTAATCTTTGCTGGGAGGTTTGGCCTGTTTGATTCGGATGCGTCGACGCAATCCGGCATTGGTTCAATAAGGGGTGCCTTGCGGACGCTACAAACGCGGCACGGCGCGAGCGCCGGCCCTACGGTGTCGAAGAACGTAGATGAGCCATCATTCCGGGCTTACGGTTGGTTGTCTTCTAATGGTAGGGTCCGGCCCCCATGGCTTTTCCAAGTTTCCACCAGGTCACAAATCCGTACAGACCCGGCGAGCCGCATCGGATGAGTCGAGAGGGAGAGCCCTGCGTCTGATCCTAGCCACTAGGCTTTACCGATGTGCAAGGCCACGCTGCCGAGGGCGAGCGGGATCGCTTTAATTTCTCTAAATCCCGCCTGTTCCAATTCGGAACTAATGCCTTCGCGATCTGGAAACGTTTCGATGGAGTTGCATAGATATTGATAGGCGGGAAGATCTCCCGTTATCAGGCTGGCCACGATCGGAAGGACGCGTTTCAGGTAGAAGTAGTAAAAAGGCCGATACACGGGATGCGGCTGGGAGAATTCAAGTATGAAAATGTGTCCATTTTCCGGGTCTAGAATACGTCGGATTTCGAGGAGTCCTTTGTGGCGATCTTCCAGATTTCTGTAACCGAAAGAGATCGTCGCTGCTTGGGCCCAGCCCGTATCTAATGGCAAGTCCAGTATATCTCCGATGCCGAACTCGATTTCAGGTTCTTGGAACTCGACTTGCTTTTTCTTTGCCTCATCGATCATGGGGGCGCAGAAATCCAGACCTTTAATAACCGTTGACTTTGCAAGGCCTTCACGCAGCGCAAACGCCACGTCCCCACTGCCGGTCGCAAGATCCACGACCGTAGTTGGTTTCCGGTAGTCGACTTCTTCAACGAGGCGGTTGCGCCAGATCTGGTCGATCCCAAAACTGAGAAGGCGATTGGCGAGATCGTACCGCGAAGCAATTCTCGCGAACATCGAATTTACCTTGGATGCGTCGGGCATGAGAGCTTACAAACTCGTGAGATTTTGCCTGATCAAGCGAGGCTATTCAGATTCTGCCTCGCTTTGTTGGCGGTAACTGTTGACGACCCAATCGGATAGTTCCTTCTCGGCATTCTTGACCACTGATTCAGTAATCGGGAAAATGGTTTGCCCGGTATTGCGCGAAATCAAAGTGAGGCCATGGTGAAAATCTCGAAACTTCAATTCGCACAACGCCCGTATTGTTTTGTCGGTATCCAGACTTTCCTCAACGAGGGCTAGCACGGCCCCCTCGTCAAAATCGAGGGTAAAGCCATGCTGGTTTTCGAATCGCTGCCCATAAGTGGTGACTTCGCTCATCAAAACGCTGCGTTGCTCGGAAATATTTTCTCGGAGCAGTTTCTTTAAATCGCTTGAGGGGTCGTCGACGGTGTCACCTGTGACTTTGAACTGCTTGATTCCAGTGGAAGGCAGCTCAAATTTGAAATCCCGAAACACGCGTTCGAGAACCGTCATCAATCCGCGGGCTCCTGTTTTTTCTTTGTGGGCCCGGTGGGAAACCTTTTCCAGGGCTTCCTTGGATACATCCAGTTTTATACTGTAGCCATCAAAGTCCGCCAGGTATTGAGCGAGTATGCTTCCTTCCGAGGATGTCAGGATCTGGAGCAAGTCTTCTGGAAGCAGATGTTGACAGGCCACTCGAACGGGGAGTCGACCAATGAATTCCGGTTCAAAACCATAGTCGATGAAATCGCGTGTCTCGACTTGGTTTAGGAAATCCTCGCTCTCTTCCTCCTCGCTCTTTCGTGACGCTCCAAACCCCATTGTGGTTGTGGTTAGGCGCTTTTTTACGGATTCGCCCAGCTTGTCGAAGGCGCCGCTAACGATAAAGAGAACATGCCGAGTGTTGATCGTCTTCTGGCGCGGTTTTCCCGTTTGCTGAAAGTCCATCATGGCTTGCATCTGGCCTAGTAAGTCAGTTTGGCTTTGGAGGTTTACATCTGTTTCCTCCATAAGCTTGAGCAAGTTGATTTGCACCCCTCTGCCGGATACATCTCTTCCATGCTCGCCTTTCTGGGCGATCTTATCGATCTCGTCTATGTAAACAACGCCGTATTGGGCGAGGTCGACATCGCCATTAGCGTTTTTGACCAAGTCTCGCACGAGGTCGTCCACATCCCCGCCAACGTAGCCCGTTTCTGAAAATTTGGTCGCGTCGGCTTTGACAAAGGGTACGCCAATCAGTTTAGCGACATTTCGCATGAGGTAGGTTTTTCCAACCCCGGTTGGACCGAGCAGGATAACGTTCTGCTTGGCATAGTCTCGCTCTTTGAGATCTGGATTTTCCAAACAACGGCGTACGTGATTAAAGTGGTCGCAAATGGCGACGGATATCACTTTTTTGGCTTCCCTTTGCTGAATGACGAATCGGTCGAGGTAGTCTCGAATTTCCTTTGGCTTAAGGTTGAATCCATGAATGCGCTTCAAGGCTTCCTCGCGTTCTTCGTCCACTTCTGGATCCTCTTTCTTTTCAGAAGGGGATGAAACGCCACTTTGCGGGTTGAAGCCTCCTCCCATGGGGAAAAACGACTTTCCTTGTTTAAAGGCCTGATCCAGGTTCTTCTTCAACTCCTCCATCGGATCTGCCGGTTCTTTGTCTTGGCTCATTGTGTTGATTAAATTGCATGGCTTTGAGGTTGACGCAACCTAAACTGAGAAAGTAAGTTAGGGTGAATCATCACTGGTAACTTCTACACACGCTTCCCATGTCCAATAATCTTACAAAACGTGATATTGTCTTAAAGATTTTCGAGAAGACGAAAGACATTCCTCAGAGCAAGATTCAAGAGACAGTGCAGATGACGTTGGATATCGTGCTAGATGCTTTGGCAGAGGGGCGAAATGTTGAGTTGCGCAATTTTGGTGTTTTCGAAGTACAGAAGCGTAAAGCTCGCGTCGGCAGGAACCCTAACCGCCCAGAAACAGACGTCGTTATTCCCACTCGGGCTGTGGTGAAATTCAAGGCCGGTAAAGTCCTCAAAGCGAGAATCAAGGACATTGATTTGGATTCTCTTTAGACTGCGGCCCCTTTGGGGCGCGTAGGCTCGATTCTTGACACACGTGGCAGGCGCCCTAGGGCCTGTTAGTTAGTAACGATGTCGAATTTCAAATCACTACCTGGATTCCGTGAATTTTATCCTGAGGATTTTGCGGAGCGCCGCTTCCTCTTCCAGGTTTGGCGTCAAGTTGCCCGACGTTTTGGCTTTCAGGAATACGATGGACCGGTTCTGGAATCGCTGGAATTGTTCAAGGCGAAGTCGGGCGACGAAATTGAATCTCAACTTTTTTGTTTTGAAGACAAAGGAGGCCGGGAAATTTCGCTACGACCCGAATTGACCCCGACACTCGCGCGGATGGTCGCCGCTCGGGCGAACGCTTTAAAGCGTCCGATCAAATGGTTTAGTGTCGGCGATAATTTTCGTTACGAGCGAATGCAGAAGGGTCGATTGAGATGCTTTACTCAGCTCAATGCCGATATCCTCGGTGAGGCGGGTCCCGCCGCTGAAATCGAGCTGCTGGCGCTACTCGTCCAGATTTTTCAGGGATTCGGTCTTGGTGAAGACGACTTTTTTATCCGCCTCAGCGACCGAAATCTCTGGATGTTGTATTTGGAAGCCCAGGGATTTGCCGCTCAGTCCGCCAAGATTCTCGAAATCGTCGACAAGTGGGAACGTATGCCTGAGGAGGCGGCAAAGGAGAAGCTCGAGTCGATCGTGGGGAAATCTGCCGTTCAGGTGTGGGAATCGCTTCGGGCGTTTCTTGAGGTGAGGACGATTGCGGAACTTTCAAAGGCGTTTCAGTCCGTGTCCGTCAATTCTGAGCTAGACGAGGCCATCGAGGCCCGTATTCGTGACTGGACTGAATTGCTTGACGGACTCGATGCGATGGGAATCGGTGGCTACATAGAGATGGACCTGAGCATCGTACGGGGTTTGGCGTACTACACCGGCTTCGTTTTTGAGGTCTTTGATCGGGCCAAGGAAAACCGCGCACTCGCAGGTGGGGGACGTTATAATAGCCTCATTCAAAAAATGGGCGGCCCGGAAATGCCGGCTGTGGGATTTGGTTTGGGGGATGTCGTGCTCGCTGACATTTTGCGGGAAAGAGGGCTCATGCCCGGGTTCGTTGACACTCTCGATGCTTATCTTGTGATCGGAGGAGAAGAAGAGCGGGTCGCTGCCCTATCTGATGCCAACGTCCTGAGGCAGTCCGGATTTTCTGTGGACTATTCATTCAAGAACCAGGCATTTGGAAAACAGTTTAAAGCGGCTTCTGCTTCTGGGGCGAGGTTCGCTCTCATTTATGGATCGGACGAACTCGAAAAAGGCGTTGTGAAGATTCGGAATTTGTCGGACCGAAGTGAAGAGGAAGTGCCGAGAGCCCAACTGCCTCTGTTGTTGAGGGATCGTCTAGGCTAGTTTTTGAAATGCGTACGGATTCGCGTAGGACCCATAATCCGTTTAACGCTCTCATGGTTCTCGTGATCGCGGGCGTAGTGTTTTTCGCGATTTATGCCCGTCAGACCGCCCACGAATTTCTGTTTCGACCACCTCCAGTATCCTACGAAAGGGACTCAAGTTTTGAGTATGTTGTCGCGGATGACGGGGTTGAGCTGAATGTATTCTGGGAGGGCGCGGATAAGGATGCCTGGACCGTTCTTTACCTTTGCGGAAGCGAGGAAGATTTGTCGATGGCGATGCCGAAGCTCCGGAACTACCAGCTGAAAGGATACAATGTAGCCAGTTTTGAATATCGTGGCTATGGTTTTACAGAAGGGGCCCCGAATGAATCCAACCTATACGTAGACGCGGGTCTGGTGTACGACTATTTGCTCCGGGATAAGGGAGTCAGCGAGTCCAGACTGGTCTTGCATGGTCGATCAGTGGGAGGGGGAGTAGCGACTGAGCTCGCAACGAGTCGCGATCCAGCCCGTCTCATTCTCGAGTCCACATTCACCAGCGTTTACGAGAATCTTCTGTCTCTAAAATGGATTCCGGGAGATATGTTTGAGAACGAGAATAAGGCATCGAAAGTAGATTGCCCGGTTTTGCTGATTCATGGTGGAGATGACGGCATCGTTGACGTAGCCAACAGCATTGCGCTTCGGGAGTCATTTGAAGGTGTGAATGTCTCCTTCCTCACGGTACCGGAAGCGGGTCATCGCAATGTGGATCGAGTCGGAGGTCTCGCCTACTGGACGGCGATCGAGCAATTCGTACGTGGGTCCAAATCGGGGCTATAATCGAGCCTTTCTGCTGTCTGATTCATGACAGTATTATCTATTGCTTTTTAGTGGGCATCACCTTTGATGGGGCCTCTTTTTTTCCAATGAAGATCCTAGTAGCCGATAAAATCTCTCCCATAGGAGTTGATTATCTCAAGAGCCAAGAAGGCTTCGAGGTAATTGAGATCTTTGACCTGCCCAAAGACGAGCGGGCCGCAAAGCTGATGGAGCATGCGCCTGAGGTCTCAGGCATTATCGTTCGGAGCGACTCAAAGATCACGAAAGAAGTATTGGCGAACGCGTCAAATCTGAAGGCAGTCGGCCGGGCGGGAGTCGGAGTTGACAACATAGATATTCCTGCGGCCACAGACCACGGGGTGGTGGTGATGAACACCCCCGCTGGAAACACAATCGCGACGGCTGAGCTGACTTTCACGCACATGCTTTGCGGCGCTAGGCCCGTTCCTCAGGCAGCCGCGTCCATGAGAGAGGGACGCTGGGATCGGAAGATTCTGGGTGGTAGCGAATTGCTGAGTAAAACGCTGGGTGTTTGCGGTATGGGACGCATCGGGAGTGAAGTCGCCAAGCGGGCGAAAGCCTTTGGGATGGATATCATCGCCTATGATCCTTTTCTTACAGAGGCTCGAGCGGAATCGATGGGCGTTGAGCCGGTCGAATTGGACGAGCTTTTCAGGCGTTCCGATTACATAACGGTTCACATGCCTTTGACGGACCAGACAAAGTACATGATCGATGAAGCGGCCTTCGAAAAGATGAAGGATGGCGTTCGCGTGTTCAATTGCGCTCGAGGAGGCATTATCAAAGAATCTGCTTTGGTCGATGCGCTGAACAGTGGAAAGGTTGCTGCCGCAGGTTTGGACGTCTATGAATCCGAGCCCCCTTCCGATGACCATCCCCTCCGGTCTCATCCAAACGTAAATCTCACTCCCCACTTGGGAGCGTCGACCCAGGAAGCGCAGGAGAGTGTGGGTATTGAAATAGCGGAGGCGGTTGCCGATGCCGTTCGTGGGGGAGAAATCCGTAACGCGATCAACATGCCTTCCCTGGACGCGTCCACAATTGAGAAGGTGGGTCCCTACCTCGACCTTTGTTCGAAGATTGGAACGTTCGTCCAGCAACTCGCATTGGACAAGATCGAGAGTCTAACCATTACCTACTATGGGAAAGTGGTGGATCTCGATTCGAACTCTCTGACACGAGGCGTGTTGAAGGGATTTCTCCAGAATATCTCAGGAAGCAATGTCAATTTCGTGAATGCTATGGTGCTCGTGGAGCGCCTGGGTGTAGGCGTTGAAGTCGTTCGCTCGAGCGCGGAGACCGATTTTACCGAACTTATCAAAGTGGAAGCGAAGTGCCATAACGGGGAAGTGGTTTCAGTTGAAGGCACCTTGATGGGCAAGGGGAACTCGCCTCGGGTTGTGGCGATTAATGGCCGCGACGTAGAAGTCGAGCCTTGTGGGTATCTTCTTGTGATTGCGAATAGCGATGAAACGGGAATCGTCGGTCTGCTGGGTACCATCATCGGCGATGCCGGGGTGAATATTGCTTCGATGTCCTTAAGCCGCAATGAGATTGGTGGAATCGCTTTGAATATCGCGGGTCTGGATAGCGAGTTGGATGACGTGACTATGGAGAAGATCCACGCCATTAAGGCGATCAAGCAGGCAAAGCTCGTCTATCTGGAATGTTGAGGTTTTTTCCATGTTGCTGGATCCTATAGCGGCTTCGTTTTCAGCCGGAATTGGCTATTTAGTCGGTTCGCTTTCGTTTGGTTACTGGGTTGCCAAAGCCAACGGGGTGGATATTTTTTCCGTCGGAAGTAAAAGCCCAGGAGCGACCAATGTTAAGCGTTCCGTTGGCAATGTGGCAGGAAATGCTGTTTTCGTGCTGGATTTCTTCAAGGGTATACTGGCGACTGGTTGGCCTTTAATTGCGTATTCTAAACTGGAATACTCAGAAAGCTACGGATTGATTGGCCTGTTTGCTGCGGTGATCGGGCATTCGTTTTCTGTATTTACCCGTTTCCGTGGAGGAAAGGGCGTCGCCGCTATGCTGGGAGGAGTGGTCGCCTTAATGCCCTATGCTGCGTTGATTGGAATAATCGTTTGGCTTATCGTATTCTATTCGACTCGATACGTATCCGTAGCATCTATACTGATGTCTGTTTCGTTACCTGTTTCGAACCGTTTGCTCGATTCAAGCGTATCGTTATTTTGGATGTCAATAGCACTGGCTCTGGTGGTTGTCGTCCGGCACAAATCGAATATCTCCAGATTGCTAAAAGGAGAGGAAAACCGCTTTGAAAAAAAATCGGCTAGAACAGAGGGAAACCAATGAGCAATCGTACTATAAATATTGGGCTCTGCGGTTTTGGAGTAGTGGGGCAAGGTGTCTATGACCACTTGAATAGCAAGCGGCAAGCGCTTCGAGAGCTTCTCGGCGCGGATATGTTTGTAACCCGAATCGCAGTCAGGGACCTGTCCAAAAAAAGGGACGTAGAAATTGACGAGAGTTCCGTGTCGAACGATCCAATCGCTATAGCCACTGATCCGAGTATCGATATCGTCTGCGAATTGATGGGGGGGACGGAGATCGCTCGCGAGGTCACGATTGCGGCTCTCAAAGCGGGTAAGATCGTGGTGACAGCGAATAAGGCGCTTCTCTGTGATCATGGTAGGGAATTGTTGTCGATTGCGCAGGAGTTTGGAGGGCACTTGCTTTTCGAAGCCAGCGTGGCGGGTGGTATTCCAGTAATTAAAGCCATTCGTGAGGGATTGGTTATCAACGACTTTTCAAGTATTTACGGAATCCTGAACGGCACTTGTAACTACATTCTAACAAGGATGGCTAATGAAGGCCTAAGTTATCAGGAAATCCTGGTTGAAGCGAAGAAGCTGGGCTATGCAGAAGCGGATGAGTCGCTTGACGTGGATGGGATTGACGCGGCTCACAAGGCGGTTGTGCTCGCGTACCTTGCCCATGGCAAGTGGGTCGATTTCAAGAATGTTCGTTTGATGGGAATTAAGGATGTTTCTCAAGAGGATATACGTTTTGCGGAAGACAATGGATACGCTGTGAAGCTGATTGCTGTCGTTAACAAGGAAAGAGAAGGAAAGGCACTGCATGTATCCGTTCTGCCAACACTGGTGGAGAAAACGAGCTCTCTTGGAAGCGTTGACGGCGTTTATAATGCGGTTTCAGTCCACGGGGATGTGGTTGGCGAAACGGTTTACATTGGCCCGGGAGCGGGTCGTCACGCTACCGCTAGCGCCGTTATTGCGGATGTGGTAGATGCGGCGAAACTGCTGATATTCGGAGGGCCGGAAGGGCGTTTTCCATTCTTGGATTCAGCTCCAAAGAACGGTGGAGGCATAGAGGTAGCGAGGCCGAGTGAAATCCAATCCCGTTACTACATACGACTAGTGGTAATGGATCAACCGGGCGTCATGGCTGAGATCGCTTCGATTCTTGCATCGCACCAGGTTAGCCTTGCCAGTGTGACTCAAAAGGAAGTGCCTGAAAAGGCGGAGCGCGCGTCATTGATAATAACGACGCACTTGACAACAGAAGAAGCAATCCAGCGAGCAGTGGCGGATTTAGGGGATCTAGCGACGCTTGAGGCAGAGCCGTTCTGCATGCCGATTGGCACGATTTCGTGAGGTCGAGAGAATCAGTGAGATGGCGCGTATTGTAAAAAAGTTTGGCGGAACCTCCGTAGGAGACGTAGATCGTATCCAGAATGTGGCGCGCTTGATCAAGGAAGACCACGACAAGGGCAATCAGATTGTTGTGGTTGTATCCGCCCGTTCAGGGGTCACCAACGATTTGATCAATCGCGCAAAGGCGATCAATCCGAATCCAGCCGACCGGGAGATGGACATGCTTCTTGTTGCGGGTGAGCAGGAGACAATCGCATTGACCGCGATGGCCTTGCAGGCATTGGGCGTGGATGCGGTTTCCCTGACCGGGGCAATGGCAGGCATCAAAACAGACCCTTACCATACGAGAGCAAGAATTGTCAGTATGGACTGCAGGACCCTGATCGAGCATTTGGATTCGAATCGAGTTGTGATTGTCGCAGGGTTCCAAGGGGCAGGTGAGCAAGGTCAAATAACAACCCTGGGCCGTGGAGGATCCGACCTGTCGGCAATCGCTTTGGCCAAAGGCGTAGATGCGGACCTATGTCAGATCTACACAGATGTGGAGGGTGTGTATACTGCAGATCCTCGCATTGTCCCCAAGGCGAGGAAGCTGCCAGAGATTAGTTATGAAGAGATGCTTGAGCTTGCCAGCTTAGGTACCAAAGTCATGCAGGCCCGCTCAGTTGAGTTCTCGAACAAATTCAATGTTCCCTTTGAAGTTAGATCCAGTTTTAAAAATAAACCAGGCACGATCGTGAAAGAGGAAGTCAGTTCTATGGAAGACGTCGTGGTGCGCGGAGTCGCCCTCGATAAGAATCAAGCAAAAGTGATGGTTGCAAATATTCCGGACAAGCCGGGAACGGCCGCTCGGGTATTTAGGTCGCTCTCTGAGGCAAACGTCGTGGTCGATATGATCGTGCAGAACATTGGGCGAAACGGAGTGGCAAACCTCACTTTTACTGTTCCGCGGGATGACACCCACCGTGCCTCTCAAGCCGTGGAGGAAGTGCTGCAGGAACTGGGTGGAGGAGAGGTTACGCTTGTTGGAGATATCGCCAAGCTTTCCGTAGTGGGGGTTGGAATGCGTACGCACTCAGGCGTGGCAAGCCAGTTGTTTTCAGCTTTAAGCGATGCGGAAGTTAACATTCAGCTTATTAGCACCTCTGAAATAAAGATTTCGGTAGTGATCAACGAGAACGAGTCAGACCATGCTACGCGTGTCGTTCACTCAGCCTTTGGCTTGGACGTTGAATAATCCTCAACATGTATGAATTTCGTTAGTACAAGAGGATTGTCCGAACCTCATAGCTTTTCAGAAGCGGTGAAAATCGGTCTGGCGCCAGATGGCGGTCTTTTCGTTCCAGAGATACTGCCCGATCTTAGCTTGAAGCTGTCTGGCTGGGAGGGGAAGTCTTATCCTGACTTGTGTGCGTCGTTCTTTCGCGAATTTGCTACCGATATTGATGAGGAAGAACTAGTGGCGATGGTTGAAGAAGCGTATTCCAACTTTGATCACGCAGAGCACGCGCCATTGGTCTCGCTAAGCGAGTCCATTAGCGTTCTTGAGCTCTTTCATGGACCGACATTGGCATTCAAGGATTTCGCCCTTCAATTACTGGGGAAGCTATATGAGCGGCAAGTGTCCAAGACGGGATTGTCAATCAATGTCTTGGGCGCGACTTCTGGGGATACGGGCGCGGCAGCGATTAGCGGACTGGTAGGCAAGAAGGGAGTCAATATATTCATTTTGTATCCAGATGGTCGTGTCTCACCTTTGCAGGAGAGGCAAATGACATGTACGGGAGAAACCAATGTTTACCCGATGGCGATTACGGGAAGTTTCGATGAAGCGCAGGCGGCACTGAAAGAGGTGTTTGGTGACCGGGATTTCAGTCGGGCAGTGAATCTATCCGCCGTAAATTCCATCAATCTTGCCCGGATCCTTGCTCAGTGTGTGTACTATCTGTACGCGTGGCTTAAATTGCCCGTTGGCCAAAGAGAAAAGACTACTTTCGTTGTACCGACGGGTAATTTTGGCAATGTATTGGCAGGTTGGATGGCTAGCCAGATGGGCATGAAGGTCGCGGGTTTTAGGGTGGCCACCAACCGAAACGATATTCTGCACCGCTTTTTCTCTTCCGGGGACTACTCCGTAGATGATGCCTCAGCGAGTCTGGCTCCATCTATGGACATACAGGTTGCGTCGAATTTTGAGCGGTATCTTTATTTTGGTCTTGGTGAAGATGCGGATGAAACCCGTGAAACCATGTCGGAATTCAAGCAAAAAGGGAAGTTTGAATCGCGTGACGATTCTCTTATAGAATCGATGTCGAGTTCGCGGATGGACGATTCTGAGATTTGCGAAACGATACGTAATGTATACCATAAATATGGATACATAGCAGATCCGCACACGGCCTGCGCATTCAAAGACCTGGATGAATTTGAGCATTGCGTCATACTGTCAACGGCTCATCCTGCAAAATTTCCTGAAACCATTGAAGAAACGCTTGGCATCTCGGTTACGCATCCAAGCCTCGACAGCTTGAAGGAATGCCAGATCGTTAAACATCCCATTTCTGCGAATGCGGATGCCATAAAGGAATTTATCGCCTCCAAGCAAAAACCAGTTCAATCGTAAAAGCATTATGAGCAAGGCAAAGGTATTTATATACGATACAACTCTGAGAGACGGAACCCAGGGAGAGGGAGTATCTTTTTCGGTTACGGACAAATTGCGAATCGCAAAAAAGTTCGATCAGTTTGGCATCGATTATATCGAAGGCGGATGGCCTGGGTCGAATCCGAGAGACATGGCCTTTTTTGAGGAGGCGAAAAAGCTTGAATTAAAGCATGCCAAGATCGCTGCATTTGGGTCAACAAGAAGAGGAAATCTCGCAGCGAAGGACGATCCGCAACTGCAGACCTTGCTGGATGCGGAAACTCCGGTTGTCACTATATTCGGAAAAACCTGGCTTTTGCATGTCACTGAAGTCTTGCGAGTCGAGCCTGAGGAGAATCTGAGAATGATCGAGGATTCGGTCCGATTCCTTAAGGAGAATGGAAGGGAGGTCATCTATGACGCCGAGCATTTCTATGATGGCTACACGGATAGTCCCGAGTACGCACTAAAGACACTCGAAGCAGCCGTGAGAGGCGGCGCGGATTGCCTCGCTCTGTGTGACACGAACGGGGGAATGATGGTTGGGGCTCTTGCGAGCGCTACCCAAGCGGTCGTTGAAAAATTTCCCGACACTCAGGTTGGAGTACATTGCCACAATGATGCTGGAGTAGGGGTAGCGGTATCTCTTGCGGGAATTGAAGCCGGCGCGACGCATGTTCAGGGGACCTTCAACGGTTACGGCGAAAGAGTCGGTAACGCGAATCTAACTACGATAATTCCCAATCTCGGATTGAAGCTTGGCTTTGAAATGAATTGCAGCGGCAATCTCGAGAACTTGCGGGACATATCGTTGTTCTTGTCTGACTTGGCTAATCAATCTCATGATAAAAAGGCCCCATACGTCGGCCTTTCAGCGTTTACCCACAAGGGAGGCGCGCATGCTGATGCGACAAAGAAGGTAGGCCATAGTTATGAGCATATAAAGCCGGAGAAGGTTGGCAACAAGCAGCGTGTACTTATTTCAGATATGGCGGGAAGAAGCAGCCTGTTGATGAAGGCCCAGGAGCTTGGGGTAAACATCGATAGAGATTCTCCGGAAACCAAAGCTATCATTGAGAAGCTTAAAGAGTTGGAGTATAATGGATATGAATACGAGTCGGCGGATGCGTCTCTCCGTTTGCTGCTAGATAAATTAATCGGGCAGCATAAACCTCATTTTGAATTCGAGGGCTACCGCGTAATCGTTGAGAAGCGATCGCCGGACGAGCCGACTACTTCGGAAGCTACCATAAAGGTGAATGTTGATGGTGAACCCCACTACACCGTCGCGGAATCGAGCGGTCCTGTTGGAGCGCTGGACAGCGCTTTGCGGTTGGCCCTTTCCAAGACGTATCCAAACCTCGAGGATCTGGAGTTGAAGGACTACAAGGTACGTATTTTGGCTTCTCAGGCGGGAGCAAATTCCAAGACACGGGTTTTGATTGAATCTGCAGATGGAGAGGAAATCTGGGGAACGGTTGGCGCTAGCGACAACATTATCGAAGCCAGCTGGCAAGCAATCCGGGACTCGGTCGAGTACAAGCTGATGCTCGATGGGAACAAGTAATTTTTGAGATCAGTTAGTATCCTAGAGTAAAGGCGCGATCAGTCTGCTGAGATCTTCGGCGATTGATTTTAGCAGCGGCTGCTCGTTTTCATCAGTATCAGTGAATGGCTCCGTGCTTTGGCAGAGTTCATCTACCCAGCTGGTAATTTCACCGATTTCCTTTTGAGAGTAGAAGAATGCGCCGAGTTCGTAGTTCACGAACAGGCTTCGCAAATCAATATTGGCTGAACCGGTCATAGCGATATCCTCGTCTACGAGGACGACTTTACCATGCATCATGCCATCATTGAATAGCAGTATCTCTACCCCGGCTTCGGAGAGCTCACGTAGAAAGTCATTTCTAGCGAGGTCGGTTATCGGGTGATTGGAGCGCTTCGGTATCAGGAGGCGGACGGACTTGCCAGAGCGAGCCTTTACCATAAGAGATCTTTGCAGAACTTCGTCTGGTATAAAGTAGGGCGTGACGATGGTGACACTCTTTTCAGCCTCTTGGATAATTGAGAGGATTTTCTCATACAGAGGATCCCCTCGGGTATCGGGGCCACTGACCATGATTTCAATGGTGCTTGGCTCACTTCCTTGGAATTCAGGAACGCTCTTAATCGGTCTTTGGACTTCGCCTTTCTTCCGGCAAGCGAATGCCCAGTCTGCTTCAAATATTGCCGAAAGCTGCATGACCGCGGGACCTTCTATGAGGAGACTTAAGTCTCTCCAGCGTTTCGGTGAATGGATGGGCCCCATGTATTCTTTTCCAATGTTGCGTCCTCCGATGATTACCCGTTTTCGATCGAAAATGGCCAATTTTCTGTGATTCCTAAGGTTGGCTCTGCCAAGCGATAGAAACGGCAAGACGGGCATAAAGCGCTCAATTCTCCCTCCCGCTTTCGCCAGCTCTAACATATAGAGAGTTTTCATGCCAAATGAACCCACAGCGTCGAGGAGCAGTCTCACTTCAACTCCTGCCTGGGCTCTACGTGAGAGCTCCTTTACCACATTACGCCCAATAGCGTCGTGGCTAAGAATGAACGTTGTGATCTCTATCGATTCTTGAGCCGCTCTAATTTCTCTTATGAGTGATTTGAAAGCGTGTACGCCAGTGGGTTGCATCTCTGTTCGATTGCCTTTCGAAATCACGCCGAAGGCGGATGAACTAATCGTACCCGTTTCGTTCGGCAGAGCGATGTTCAAAGGACTCTTATTGCGAGTGAGTCGTGAGATCTTTCGCCCTCCGAAGATCAGGTATAGAGGTACGCCGAGAGGAGGAACGAACCAAATGACCAACAGCCAGGCGACGGTAGCGCTGGGCCGCCTTTTCTCCCGCATGAGCCGAGCAATTAAAACAAACGCCAATCCAAACCCGAGGTAGGTACCCAAGTAGGGCCATATGGCTACGACGTATGAGGACAAATCCATGGATTTTGGAAAATCACGGGTACCTGAACTAAACGAGAGCTCCTTCGTGCTTGAGCAGCCATTCCTTTCGCCAAAGTTCGCCCGCGTAACCGACTAAGGAACCGCTCTTTCCCACAACTCGATGGCAAGGGACGAGAATGGGCAGAGGATTACGGTTGTTTGCGAGGCCAACCGCTCTCGATGCTTTGGGGTTTCCGATCCGTTCCGTAATTGCGCCGTAATGGATAGTTGACCCGGCTGAGAGTTTTTGGAGCTCACTCCAGACGCTTTCTTGGAAGGGAGTCCCGGTAGCGGCGGTTGGGGTCTTGAAGGTGCTCAATTTTCCTGCAAAATAAAGATCGAGTTCCCGAATAGCGCTCTTGAGTTGAGGATTGGAGGATTGGTTGGGCGAGTGGTTGGCCGAACCGGGCTGATTCATGAATTCGATCGAGCAGATTCCCGTTTGATTCGCCCTGATTCTGAGTTCGCCGATAGGAGATTGGTAGAAAACTGAGTCCATGATGCCGAAATCATGGCTTCTCGGAAACAAACTTCAACCGTGTAATTCTAGGCCTCCGGGAGGGGTGGCTTTACGACCCGGGGAATCAAAGAGGCTTGTAGTATCGATATCCGGATGGGGTCTCAAATACGATGCTCTCGCCATTCGAACCAATGAAGCGAAGACCCCGCTCGTTGTCGACGATGTCGTTTAGCTTAAAGACACGCCCATTCATCAAGAGGCGGGAATTAGCTCCCGCCGAGCGGTATCCGAGCACCTGAAACTCATCGATGAGGTTCTGAATCTTGAAGTCGTATTCGGGTTTGGAGACTTCTGCTTCCGCCAGGGCGGGTTCCTCTTCTTGCACTTCTAGAGTTCCCGTACCGACTGCCTCACCCATTTCAATCTCCGGTGTAGGTTCAGTAGGCGATTCTACGTCTGCAACCTCCACACTGGTAATAACTTCCGTTAGGGGATCCTTTCCTTCCGCCTGAATCTCGCTCTCCGTGCTGGTAACATTCGTTTCGGGAGTTTCGGGCGATTCTGCCGCAAATGAGGTCCCGGTATCCGCCTGTGAAACCATCGGAGTGGAATTCAATTGGTTCAGGTAGGATTTTCCGAAGTAGACAACGCCGATGCCTAAAATGAGAAGAAATGCCCCAACACCGGTAAATCCAAGGAGGATCGAAAGACTGCGGTTGTTTTGGCGAACAGAAGGAGACAGCCCATTTCCGACATTTCCAGAATCGTAAGTTGGAATGTCGGAAATCGATTCGTTAAGATTTAGACTTCGTCTTTGTTGCTCCTTTTTAAGGGCCTGGTTGATTAGGCTCATAGTCGGTAATCGGGTTCGTTGCTTGGCACGGGCGAACCCGTGGTACTAACAACGGCTATTTCAACCCCAGATTTAGGGTCACTTTAGCAAGAATCCTTCCTTTATTAGAGGGATTCTATCCTCTAGCCGACTGGGAGTATCAGCCAAAATCCAAGGAACTGATTTCCTTGAGAGCGGTACGCACGTCCTTCACCTTCACGACTTCTGAAGATCTGATATAGGCTGAAAGAAGAGCCTTGTCGCAAATATTGTTGATGATCCGAGGTACCCCTCGTGATTTCCAATGGATCCAACGTACTGCCCAACTGGTGAAAAACGGAATTCCTTGGCCACCGGCCATCGCGATACGGTGATGTATGTATTGCTCTACCTGATAGCGATTTAGAGGGACTAGCTCCGTGTGGACCAGGATTCGTTGGCGGAGCTGGCGCAGTCTGTTTTCACCCAGGATCCGCTTAAACTCGGGCTGTCCCATGAGGATGATCTGAAGCAACTTCTGCTTGTCGGTCTCCAGGTTCGAGAGCAGACGGAGCTGTTCCAGGAGGTCAAAGGTGAGGTTCTGGGCCTCGTCAATGATCAGGAGGATGTCTTTCCCCCGCTGGATTCGGTCCAAGAGGACGTCATTAACCTGCTTTACGAGGCCGCTACGGCTTCGGCTAGAGCCTTCCTCTCCGAGTTCAGAGAGAATCGTTTTCAGAAGCTGGGTCTCGGTGATACGAGGATTGAGGATCAAGGCGCTCTCGTACTTCTCGTCGTCAATCTCGTTAATGAAATGACGACAAAGCGTGGTCTTTCCGCATCCTACTTCTCCGGTCAACACTATGAATCCCTTTTTCTCTGCTATGCCGTACTTCAGGTGCTGGAGGGCCTCCTGGTGAGTCGGGCTCAAGTAGAGAAAGTTGGGATCGGGAGTAATGTTGAACGGCATCTCTTTGAGGCCGTAGAAACTCTGATACATTTGAGTAAATTTCTTCTTAAATTAAGGGAAGGCTGCAATTATATTTTTGCAAAGGAGAAGGGTTTATTCGTATTTAGCGTTTGTCCAGCATGAGTACCACCCGAATCTTAAATTTCTTTTTCCTCATAGTTTTCCTTTTGGCGAGCGGATTCGCGCTTTCTCATCTAAATGGGCGTTACGATAAGCTGGTGGCGGCTCGAGAATCAGAGCAATTGGCGAAGAGCCAGCTTGCGGAACTCGAAGCCAAAATCGGGTCTAAGAAAAGCTCTCTCGAACGGTTGAACCATGATCCTGAATACGTGGAAAAGGTCATTCGCCAGAAATTGAATTACGCCAAGGCAGAAGAAACGGTCTTCAAGTTCGAGTTTGACGACCGCTAGAAGGGCCGTGGGTTGTATAAACCCGTTTCGATTTGAATACCATGGATACGAAGGAACGTTTCGAACAGAAGGGTCAGGGGCATGTTTTTCAGTATTGGGAATCGCTTGACGAAGAGGAAAAGAGAGTCCTGCAGGAGCAGGCGGATGAAATCGATCTCGACGAGTTAGAGGTTTTAGTGAAGCAATTGGTTCTCTCGAAAAAAGGGAGCTCTACAATAGACTTCAGCAGCTTAGATCCCGCTCCCTACGAGCCCCTCCCTGGTGATATTCTTGGAGACGAGAAGTGGCAGAAAGCGAAAATAGCGGGAGAAGCTGCTCTGTGTTCCGGACGAGTGGCTGCGTTCACCGTAGCGGGTGGCCAAGGTACACGTTTGGGTTACGACGGGCCGAAGGGGACTTATCCCATCTCGCCCGTCAAGAATAAGACCTTGTTCCAGTTGTTCGCAGAAAAAATAAGGGCAGCCAGGTGTCGGTATGATTGTGAAATTCCCTGGTACCTCATGACCAGCCATGTCAATCACGAGGCAACCGTCTCCTTCTTTCGGGAGAACAATCACTTTGGGCTTGGGGAAGACAGTGTACGTTTCTTTAGGCAAGGACGTATGCCGGCCGTCGATTTTGAAGGCAAAATCTTGATGGAATCCAAAAGGAGTATCGCGATGAGCCCCGATGGCCATGGCGGAGCCTTAAGAGCATTGGAAAGAAATGGGATCCTCGATGAGATGGAGGCCAAGGGGATCGACTTGATGAGCTATTTCCAAGTGGATAACCCCCATGTCCAAGTGATTGACCCTTATTTTCTTGGATTCCATGTTCTCTCGGGCTCTTCGATGTCGAGCAAAATGCTTCCGAAGGCCTACGAGAAAGAAAAGCTGGGGCACTTTTGCGTTTTAGGAGATCGACTTGAAATCGTTGAATACAGCGACATGCCCGACGAGTTGACCGCCCAAAGGGATGAAAAGGGGCAATTGAGATTCATTGCTGGAAGTGTGGCGATCCACATCGTTTCGGTTGACTTCATTAGAAAGTTGACGGGCAAAAATAGCTCCATCGCTTTGCCCTTCCACAAGGCTTTGAAGAAGATAGCCTGTTTAGATTCAAACGGGGAAAAGGTTGTCCCAAGCGAGCCGAATGGGGTCAAATTTGAGCTCTTCGTTTTTGATGCGTTGCCCTTCGCGGGAAAGCCGATGATAATCGAGACGACTCGATTGGGCGATTTCAGTCCCGTCAAGAATGCCGAAGGCGTGGATTCGGCGGTTACCTGCCGCGCGGACCAGCAGCGGCTATTTGCCCAGTGGCTAACCGATGTAGGGGTTTCAGTTGAAAAAGATAGTGAGGGAGTTCCCTTGCGAAAGATCGAAGTGTCGCCACTATTTGGATATGATTTAGAGACGTTTCGAGAGTCTTGGGAAAAACGTGGCCTAGATACCGATTTTTCTCAGGATACCTATATTGAGTAGTTTTCCGAAGAGAGGGCAGTTCGGGCGGAAATACAAGTTGCTCTCCACTAAGTGTGAATTCCCACTCGTTTCCGCTTGCTCGGAAAGCAAAGAAGGTTGCGTCTGACGGCAAAAACCTGTTACACCTATAGTGATGAAGATGCAGAAATCAAAGCGCCCCTTGTATATTCCTTATGCAGGGCCTATTTTGCTCGAAACGCCGCTGCTTAACAAAGGGAGTGGTTTTACGGAAAAGGAGCGGCGCGAATTCAATTTGGAAGGGCTGCTTCCCTATCGTATCGAGACAATAGATGAGCAGCGCGAACGGGCTTATGAGCAGCTCTGCGCTTTCACTAGCCGGATGGACAAGCACATCTACTTGCGCTCGATTCAGGATACGAACGAGACCCTCTATTTCAGTTTGCTCGTTCACAATTTAGAGGAACTGATGCCGATCATCTATACCCCAACTGTTGGAGAGGCGTGCCAGAAGTTTTCTCAGATTTACCGGCGCAAGCGGGGCCTATTCATCTCTTACGATGACCGTGACAAGATCGACCGAATTCTGCGAAACGCGACCAAGCAGAATATTAAAGTAATTGTGGTCACGGACGGCGAACGAGTCCTCGGTCTCGGTGATCAGGGAATTGGAGGTATGGGTATCCCAATTGGGAAGCTTGCCCTGTATTCAGCTTGTGGGGGCATTAGTCCTGCTCACACTCTTCCGATAACACTTGATGTAGGATGCAACAACGAGGAACTTGTCAATGATCCCATGTACATGGGGAAACGAACCGGACGCATTTCGGGCGAAGCTTATTTCGACTTTGTGGAAAAGTTCATTGAGAGTGTTGTAAGCCTTTGGCCGAACGCGCTGCTGCAATTCGAGGATTTTGCTCAGCCAACCGCCATGCCGCTTTTGCGACGCTATCGGGATCGTCTTTGCTGTTTTAACGATGACATACAAGGAACCGCTGCTGTTACCGCAGGGACCTTGATTGCTGCGTGCGAGCAAAAGAATGAACGGCTTGTTGATCAGAAAATTTGCTTTGCGGGCGCGGGTTCAGCAGGTTGTGGCATCGCTTCGCATCTGATAGCTCATATGCGCAAGGAAGGATTAAGCGAGGCCGAGGCAAAGCAGCGGATCTATATGGTAGACCGTAATGGTTTGCTGACTACGGACGCGGAAGACTTGCGCGACTTCCAGTACGAGCTCGCTCGCGACCATGAGGAAGCTAGTGGGTGGCTAGAAGAGAGCGGGCAGGTGTCGTTGCTGGGTGTGATGAAGCATGTGAATCCAACAGTGCTGGTAGGGGTTTCCGGCCAATTCAATCTCTTTACTGAGCCAGTGATCCGGGAAATGTCGACGCACGTGGAAAGGCCGATTGTCTTTCCGCTTTCGAACCCGACCAGCCTGGCGGAAGCGACACCAAAAGACGTGATCGAATGGTCGGAAGGTAGGGCGATCGTCGCAACGGGAAGCCCTTTTGACTCGGTTGAATATAAAGGGAGGACTCATTCGATCGCTCAGTGTAACAACAGCTATATTTTTCCCGGGGTAGGTTTAGGTGTGATTTCGAGTAGAGCCAAGCGGGTGACTGAAAACATGTTGATCGCCGCGAGTGAGGCATTGGCGGATAGTTCGCCCGGAGCTGATGAGCCCAATCAAGGTCTACTGCCGCCACTGGATGAAATTCGGGACTTGAGCAAAGTCATTGCCAGGAGAGTGGGGCGCCAAGCGATGCGGGATGGAGTAGCTCGTGAAAGGACGGAACTCGCCCTAGATCGGGCGATCGAGGACAACTTTTGGGAGCCGCAATACCGCGACTACTTGCGTACTTCGATGTAAGCCCTTTGCAAATCCGCCTGTAGTTTGAGAGGCGGGCTACCGTAGTAGGTCAACTGTAGACTGAGACCCGAATTGTATTTCAATTTAGTTTTTAGTGCAAATTAGTGTCCAATGGACCCCGTTATTTTGGTACAAGCCTTGGTTGGACATACGAAATGAAAGACGTACATTTTAGTTTCTCAAAATCACTTTCCCGACGCTCGTTTCTAAAAGGGGCGGGGGCCGCGATGGCGCTCCCGTGGCTCGAAGCGATGACTCCAGCGTTTGCCGCTTCCTCAGCCTATGA
>CALDFV010000006.1 GCA_937942145.1 uncultured Opitutaceae bacterium | reverse complement strand
GCGCCTGAAGGGCATATCCAGTTTTGAGCCCAAGGTAAAAGATGCCAATTTGCGGAGCGATAAAGCTACACTCTACTGGGTCATAGCAGGCCGATTCGTTTCAACCTGTCTATATCCCTCTGGTTTCTGAGGCTTGTCTTGAACCGCGGGAACATATTTTTCAACGTCATAAAGTGGCCAATCGTCCGTGCGAAAGGGTGAAGCTGGAATTCCCTCTTCATTGTAGAGCAAGTTTCGCTTGGAAGGATTCATCGCCCAAGCGTACCGAACGGACTTGGGATTCTGTGTATCTTTATTAGATACAATTAACTGATCCCCATCGATTCTCGCTTCCGCCCAGACAAACTCTCTGTCTTCGCCAGCGATCGCGAAAGCGTCCAGCTTACCGTTACGACCTGCCTTCATGCCTGAACCAATAGAGTCAAATGTTACTATGAACTTGTCGCCTCTGATTTCATGGGACCGATATCGAGGTCCGTACGCAACGAAATCTTGTCCATAGGTTTCCTTCAACGCGAGGTAGGCCAAACGTAGCCCAATTGGCTTTTTATCAACCGGGTGAAGCAGTATTGAGTCACCCGTATCCACAGATACCGCCACTCCCGTGTTCTCAATTGTATCCGAAACCAATCGCATCATCTCCCGACTCACAGCCCAAGCGGCGTCTGATTCCACCGGTTCTGACTGTTCTTGAAGCCAACTGGGCAGCTGTACAAAGTAAAAGGGGAAATCTCGGGCAACCTCTCCACGGGAAAGCTCGTTCCAGGAAGATCGGTAGTAATCAATCAACAGCGGGAGTTGGTTCACATAATTTGCGGCTTGAGCCAGGTCCTTCGCGTTTCGCTCACCCTGGTACCAGATGGCTCCTCTAATTCCGAACGGTCGCACCGGATGGATCATTCCATTAAAAATATTCCCCGGATATTGATGCCCCCAGTTGCTAGGGGTTCGCAATTTGGGTTCCCCCGCACGCTTTCCTGATTTCCATAGCTCTGTGGCTCGGGCTAGCTGCTGACGCGCTTTCTCTACATCATAATTATCCGATTCCGTATCCAATTCTTCGATAACTTTTCGAGTTCGAGGATCGGACAATTGTATGTCTTTCGGCATCCAGCCTTCAATCGGTGTGCCCGCGTAAGGCTGCAAGACAACCCCAACCGGGATTCCCAATTCCTGATGAAGCTTTCGAGCAAAATAGAACGTGACCGCAGAACATAGGGCAGCGGATTCGGGAGTGCACACCTTCCATTTCGCCACAACGTCTTCCTGAGGATGAGGACTATGGGCGCGCTCAGAGCGGAAAATGCGAATATTCGGAAAGTCGGCCGATGCCGAATCCTCAAACCCTTCCGAGGTAGCTGATAACCTCCAACCCATATTCGATTGGCCGGCACAAAGCCAGACTTCCCCGATCATCACATTTTCTAGAACGACCCGATTGTGTCCTTGGACTCCAACCGAATAGGGTCCTCCGTAAGCAGGAGTCTCTAAGTTTACCATCCACCTTCCACTGGCATCCGCAACTACCGTGGCTTCACTACCCCAACTTCCAGATACGACTACGCTTTCTCCCGGACTAGCCCACCCCCAAACGGGTGCACCCATCCGCTGCTGCAGAACCATGTGGTCATCGAAAATCGCAGGGAGTCGAACGTCGGCGAGTGTCACGGTCACCAAAACGGCCCCGGTAATCACAATCGAAAGTATTCTACTAAAGCGCATACCCATATTCCCCCACATTTAGCTCAATTCGACAACACGTAAAAAGGATGCATTCGCTTCGCTCTCTTGCCGGACCCCGCGAAGTGGCAACTTGTTTGATGATGGGTCAGCGTGGCTTTCAGCCACATTGGCGCCGCTGGGCGGCACAAGGTCTGGTGATTGGTGGGTTTGGACTATTTCCCCAAATGAGCGGATCGACCTAAAGTAGCATAGGCTTCCAGCCTGTGAGCAAGTAACGCAATAGGACAAACAGGCAGGATGCCTGTTTTACTCTTTGTGAACAGCAGGACCAGCACTTAATCCAGCGGTTCGGGCTCGTAATCCGAATCGTTCACCCAGCCCGTTCTCTTTTTTGACTCTTTCCCTGCCATGTAGTTCTCGTAGAAGTTCCACGCGTGGTCTTGCGAAAAACCGTAGTTGTCGAACACGTCCCCATTCCCCAGAAATCGAGGGTCCTTCTGTTCCGCCAGAGTCTCGTCCAAGCGGGCTTTCATCTTCCGCTTCACTTCGGTCAATCGCTCATCGTCCGCAAGATTATTCAAGCATTCCGGATCGTTCGCGAGGTCGAAGAATTCTTCGTGGGCCTTGCGTTTACCGAAAGACAGCTCCCAGTAGGAGCGGTCTTTCCCGGAGCGAAAGAGCTCCAATATCTCCGTTTTCGTAGGTGAACCATCTACATCAAGGTATCCAAGTTCCGGATTACCTGCAGGCCACAAATCGATCTTGTAGTTGTAAAGATAAAGATAGTCATTCCCCACGATACCCCGAATCGGATACCCTTGATTGCCCGGTCGACTATAGTCATGCCGCTCTTTTCCGATTACCACGTAGTCACGCTTTGGATTCACCTGACCGCTTTTTCTGGATCTAAACACATCCATCAAGCTTCGACCAGGTGAAGCCTGCATTTCGGAATCCTCAAACTGTATCCCAGCAACATCGAGGAAAGTCGGGGCAAAATCGACAAAGCTGACCATGTCGGTAACGGTACGTCCCGGATTGCGTATACCATCAGGCCACATCATGGCGAGAGGCATATGGTTGGAGTACTCGTACTCCTGGGCCTTTCCGCGAGGGAAAGGCATCCCATTGTCGGAGGTCATGACAATGAGTGTATTCTCCAAGAGACCTCGCTTTTCCAATGACTCGATCATCATTCCCAAATGGCTATCCGCATGTTCGATCTCTAAACCGTAATCGAGCATATCGTTGCGAATCACTTCGCTATCTGGCCAAAATCCGGGGACTTCCTTGATATCGTCAATGCTTTTGCCTCCCAGCTTCTGCCCCGAACCGTATTCATATCGCCGATGCGGCTCTCTAGATCCATACCAAAAGAACCACGGTTCTTCTGAATCGATTTCCTCAAGGAAGACTTCAAAATTGCCTGCGTAGTCTTCGATCGACATTCCCGTCGCGGGCTTCTTGTCCAGATTTTCCGAACCATAGTTCTTCGCGATCAAAACGCGGGGCTTTCCATCGATTTCACCCGGAAGCCCAGGCCCCCATCCCTTGCCCGTTTTTCCGGCCTGGTATCCATTCGCCCGTAACACTTCCGGAAAAGTCCTGAATTTAGCGGGAAAGTTGACGATGTGATTGGCCGCCTCCTCCAGTTGCCACGAATTTCGCCCCGTAAGAATGCTGGAGCGGGAAGGAGCGCATTTCGCATTGGGCGTGTAGGCGTTTTGAAAAAGGATTCCTTCATTTGCCAATCGATCAAAGGCAGGGGTGTCCGTCCACTCGCAACCATAAGCGCTCATATGCATGTAGGACGCATCGTCCATGATGCAGAAAAGAATATTGGGACGACTGTCAGCCGCCCCAACGCTCGCCGGGGCCACGATCGATCCAACAAATAAAAGCAACGGAAGCACGTTCAAACAGGGATAGGTCATTCCTCAACCTTGCGAATTCAGTTGGAGGTTAGCAATAGGGAATTCAATTTTAGCCCGTGCCCCAAATTCCCGCTTTCATTCGATTAGCGATTCGAGGTGCCCCAAGCTAATGGAGTCCGTATCCCTTTTTCGCGATACGACTTTCGTTCGAGGGAACGCCCACAGGCCGACCGCCGGTCGCATCGGAAGAGGTGAGAGGCAAATCGTTGACCCAGACAGATCAGCGATTCCCTTCTT
>CALDFV010000005.1 GCA_937942145.1 uncultured Opitutaceae bacterium | reverse complement strand
ATATCGGGAGGGTTGCGGCTCCATTCTCGCAGCAAGCGGTACGCGCTTGGCTGACCCATCCTCAGTCCATCATACCCGGGCAACGGGATTCCCGGTACGACAAATTCGCTTATCCTACCCCCCAAACGATCGAGATTTTTACACTCTCCACTTTGAGTCGGCCGTGCTACCTGAATCTCGAATCCCCTGAGGCTCAACCCTTCCGCCAGTCGCCCAAGCGTCATCGAAACCCCATTGACTTCGGGCGGAAAGGTTTCCGTCACGAGCGCCAATTTCATTGGAAAAAGGAAATCTCGGAGGATCTACTGCGGGATCGGCGGCAATCCCAATGCAGCGGGATCGGGTCCTAGAACTTTTAACAGTTCCACTTCAAAAATAAGCGCCGAAGCCGGAGGGACACCGGGGGTTCCTTGTTCACCGTATCCGAGCTTGGCGGGTACGTACAGCTTCACCTTTCCCCCTTCACCGATCAGCTGAAGTCCTTGGGTCCAACCTGGAATTACTGAATTCAAGACGAACTCCGAAGGCTCATTCCGCTTGTAAGAGCTGTCAAACTCAACCCCATCGAGAAAAGTACCCACATAGTGGCAGCTCACCTTATCATTCTTCCCGGGCTTTCGGTCACTTCCTTTTTCAATGATTTGAAAATAAAGACCCGTGGCAAGCGACTGGTAACCGGGTTGCCCGACAATGGAATCGAAAAACTCGAGCTCCTCTTCCCGGTTTCGTTTCATCTGGTCCTGCCGGACCATCTCTTCGCGCTCGACAAAGTAGTTCTGCATCGGATCCAGAGACTTCGACAGATCCGTTGGAGGATCCTCGCGATTCACGTACCGTTTCATCCCTCTCGAAATGGCGTCTACTTCGGCATCCGTGATCTCAAGACCGCCTAGGTTAAACCTTTCCGAAAGGAGGAACCCCCAAGTCTCGAGTAGCTCCATCGAGGTGAATTCTGCAACCTCCTCCTGCAAAACCTCGTCAGGCGATTGACCTGTCAGACTAAAACTGGTGGAAAAGATTGCTAGGAAAGCGATTTGCTTCTTCATAAATGACTCGTTTTCAAAAAGATACCTCTCATAAAGACGAATGGGCAGAAACCTTGTCAAGGACCAGACCCAATACGTTAAAAAGCAAGAACTAGCGAAAAAAGATGAATTGTAAACGACCAAAACGAGACGCGGCCACATGAACAACGAAACCTTCTGGATCAGCGACGACGGCGTAATAACGACTGCCAAAGAGAGCAAGGGATCGAATTTGCTCGAACTCACGATCACCTTTCGACTCAAGGATAAGGCAGAAATCGAGACCGCGCGAAGCCGACTGAAAAAGATCCAATTCAGCGAACGGAGTTCGCTCGCGCGCATCGGTCTGGAGATCATCGCAACCCGCCCCCCAAGATTGAATCGAGATCGTCTCATCCTCGACTGTGAAGCATTCCTATATGACTCCTCATTCCCTTGCGCGCCGTACTACAAAGAGCTGTTAAAGCCCGGGACACAGGCCGGACGCCTTTTTTACGCCCCCGAAAGTCAGAAACTCTCATCGGATGAAATCTGGAGGGCTCTGGAATCGAACCTGATCAAATTGCCCGACACCACATCGATTGACCGGTTTGGCCGGGTCTTCCTAACTCCTCACAAGGTCCGCTACACACTTCCAGATACCGTTTCCAAGCGCGACCACCTATTGCTCACTGAAGGATATTATCCACGGTCCTTTCTCGACAAAACGCAAATTCGCAAAGACATCGAGGTCGTCGACATTCCGCCCAACTCAGGCCTCTTGACCAGTTGCTCTGTGTACCTGAAAGATCACTACGTGGTACTGAATCGCGGAGATGGAAACTTCGGCCTTCACTCTGGGGCCGTTCTCCTCGATCCTGTAAAAACCAGCGGCTCCAACATAATCCTCGAAATTTACAATCAGAGTGACCAGCCGGTAATCAATCCCGTCGTCTCGATTGAGGTCTACCACTCGCCCACATTCGACAAAAAGCAAAAGGAGGCCCTGCAAATTCAGAGTAAGAAGATGTACACCAATCTAACTACGGTGTACCGGCAGCTGGACGAAAACCCGAAGGCCCATTTTTCCAGCGTTCGCCCCACCACTCGAGTCTCCGTCAGTGGCCAAAGCGCACTAACCGAGAACCAAAGTCTTCTAATCCAAACTTCAGGCGACATTGACAAGGAGCTCCTTCGGATCGGCACAGCAAAACATTTCGGATACCAGACCGTCAATCAGGCGATTCGCAAAGGCGATGTGAAAGCGGATACACTCGTAATCGACTTTTTTCCCAGCCTCACAGAGCACATCGAGATCCTGGCCCGGATTCAACGCCTCAACCTGCGCCGGATCGTTTTTCGAAAAGCAACTCCCATGCAGGACTTCTTTCTATCCAGCGATGCCCATAGCCGGCTGGAAACCTACGAACAACTGGGTTTAAAGGTGTATTGGTACAATTCGTATCTGAACGATATTTTCATCCATACCTACAAAAACGGTCATGGCTATTTCATAAAGGAAGCCAATGTAGATCGCTTTCTGGCCTGTACGATACTCGCCTTCTACGGATCCGCATTGGATATGAGCGAAGAAGAAGTTCGCAAAATCACGATTCTAGTGGAGCGGATGACAGATTTTTTCGGTCCAAATGTTGGCATTCTGACAGGAGGCGGCGAAGGAGTTATGGGTCTGGCATCAGATGTGGGCCGTTCCAATAATTGTCTTACTGGGGCCGCTTATTTGGAACTGGAGGCTCAACCACCCAAAGTAGGGGTAGACTTCTTCAACTCGTTTCAGGAAAAGAACCGGCACAACCGCCAGAAGTGGTTTCAAGTCGCTGACTTCTGTATTTTCAATTTGGGAGGTGCAGGAACTATGGAAGAAATTGGGATTGAACTATGCAACTTGAAGCTGGGGATCCGCCCCCGAGCCCCCTACGTTTTCTTTCATCCGGAGTACTTCAAGAACCTCCAGGACCAGATACACCTGATGGCGCGAAAAGGGCGGATGCCGGCATGGATCGAGGACTATCTTCTGTTCTCTGACGACCCAAACAAGATCGTCGATTTCTACCGAAAGCGTTTGCAGGTACTGTAGCGAGAACAGGTTATAAGGTCCGCATACGAGGTCACGATTGCCTCCAATAGTACCGGCAGAATTGATGCCGACATCTTTTCGTTGCATTCCCGTTTTTAGCGCTTTCTAAATCGTCTCTGAATGTCAGACCAATCCTCCCTCACCGTACTTGTCGTTGGCTCCGGCGGACGCGAACACACTCTCGTAAATGCTTGCGTAAACAGTCCGCTCGTAAAGCGGACCCTAGCGGCGCCTGGGAACCCAGGTATGGCCGCGATATGCGAATGCGAACCAGTCGCAGCTGACAACATAGATGGGCTGGTCGAACTGGCAGAGAGTGAGAGCGTAGATTTTGTCGTCGTCGGACCCGAAGTTCCACTTTGCCTAGGGCTGGTAGACCGACTGAACGACAAGGGAATCCTCGCTTATGGCCCCAAAGCGGACGGCGCCCGATTTGAAGGCAGCAAGACCTACACCAAGGAGTTGCTGCTCAAATATAATATCCCAACGGGAGCCGCAGCCAATTTCACAGAATCCGATGCCGCTATTCAATATCTAGATACGGCTAGCTTCCCCATTGTCGTAAAGGCTGATGGGCTCGCAGCGGGTAAAGGAGTAGTCATCGCTGAGGATTTTGAAACCGCCAAAAAAGCGGTAGTCGACATGATTGACGGTGGCGCTTTTGGGGAGAGCGGAAAGTCAGTTCTTATCGAAGAGTGTCTTGTTGGTGAGGAAACATCAATCCACGCAATTGTATCCGGAAAAGACTACGTCATTCTACCTACGAGCCAAGATCACAAGCAAGTCTACGAGGGTGATGTTGGCCCCAACACCGGGGGAATGGGCGCTTACTCTCCAGCCGATTTGATAGACGATGCAATGATGCAACGTATCGAAACCGAAATCGTCAAGCCCAGTGTCGACGGGATTGCGGCTGAAGGGATAGACTTTCGCGGAACCCTTTTTATTGGTCTAATGATGACCGCTACTGGCCCCAAAGTGCTAGAGTATAACACCCGGTTTGGAGATCCTGAAACTCAAGTGTTGATCACTCGCCTGGAGACTGACCCAGTCGAAATCATGCTGGCGGCCGCAAAGGGCAAGCTGGGAGAGATCAACGTGAAAGTAAAAGACGAATACGCCATGGTTGTTGTCCTTGCCGCAGAGGGCTACCCCAATAGCTACCCGAAAGGTGACCCAATTTCTTTCCCGGATTCGGTGGGAGACAACCAATTCATATTCCACGCGGGAACAAAGGCCGACGACGCTGGAAATATAGTTACAAACGGAGGCCGAGTTCTTGGAGTCGCCGCTCTAGGAGCCAATCTTCGCGAAGCTCGCGACAAAGCCTACGAGCTATCCGATAGAATTGACTACGGGTCCAAGTACTTGCGACGTGACATCGGAGCCAAAGAGCTAGCGCGAACGGAATGATTCCTCCACGAAGCGATTAGTGCCTTGCGGCAAACAGCCGCCTCAACCGAGTGGCGAGACCTTACGGTTGCAGTTGGAACAGGAAGAACTCGTATTTTTTGACCGCACAAAATTTGTCCGCGTCAATTAATACTCTTTGCGACAGGGCTTTCTCGTACTTGCTGCGACCAAACCAACGAATAATCTTCCAAAGGAAAGGGTTCCGTTCGCGAAACTTCTCGGTCAAAATGTCCGCGCCGAGCAATATCTTCTCTGCCCAATCATCAGCAATTTCGAGGGTCTTGCGAATGTCCCCTGTGATATCCCTGCGACTGACAATTTCAAAGGCGCTTTCTTCTGCCTTTTTCAGAAACTCATTATAGTCGTGCCCGCTCTTGGATAATTCACCCGCATTCTGATCTAGGACAAAATAGTCGCACACCATTAGGTAGCCCTT
>CALDFV010000004.1 GCA_937942145.1 uncultured Opitutaceae bacterium | reverse complement strand
CTTCGGTGCTGGTTCATTTCGTAATCCCATCGCATCCCATTATTCTCCTCGTACATCTGTATAGCAGGTGTTTGGGACCGGCATTTTCCCATGCGGGATTCGAGAAGCTGCTGGTCAAAGATACTGCCCTTGTCGATGCGGCCGATTTTCACCATCAACTGCATCACCGTTTTTTTGAATGCAACTACGGAACCGTCGACGCCCCGTGGGATCGGTGGTTCGGCTCCGCCCACGACGGATCCGATGCAGATACCGCAAGAGTGAAAGAGCAGAGACGACGCATGCACCGGGGGCATCCTCCCGCTTGAGGTTTTTACCAAGAAGCGCTCGCTCCAATTCCAAATTTCAGAAATTTTCTTCCATTCTTCATAACAACGTTTCCTTGATCAGCTGATACCACCAGAGAACGCTCGGACAAAAGCCGTCATTCTCCCCCGGGGTACGTTCAATTTGAGCCAAGCTTGCTCGATTATTTTCACGATTCAAACGCTTTCCTAGCAATGCCTATCCTTGGAAAGAGAGGGAACCGCCTTAAATGTAGTCCACGATTGAACGAAATCAATAGACCTCGGACCGATAAGCCCCATTGTTAACGGTATCCTGTTTCAACCGCAGTATCTCCGTTCCCTCTCCTATAAAAATTTAGCTAGATATGCTGATCTTCGACGCCCACCTGGACCTTGCCATGAACGCCCTCGAATGGAATCGCGACCTCCGTTGGCCGATTCCGGACATTCGTAGATCCGAGAAGAGCATGACCGACAAGAAAGACCGGGGCAACGGTACTGTATCGCTGCCCGCCATGCGCGAGGGTGGAGTTGGCCTTTGTGTCGCCACCCAAATCGCCCGCTATGTCAAACGGGAGAATCCTCTACCCGGCTGGAACTCCCCCGAGCAGGCCTGGGCTCAGGCGCAAGGGCAACTCGCCTGGTACCGAGCGATGGAGTTCGCCGGAGAAATGGTTCAGATCACGGATCGCGAAGGACTGCTCGCCCATATTGACGCCTGGGAGAATGATTCGGAGAAAACCCCTATCGGCTACATCCTCAGTCTGGAAGGCGCCGACTCTATTCTCAGTTTTGATCACCTGGAGCAGTCCCGGGAGCAAGGCCTACGCGCAATCGGTCCCGCCCATTACGGCCCGGGAACCTATGCCTATGGAACAGACTCGGACGGACCCCTCGGCGAAAAAGGGCGCCAATTGATCAAAGAAATCGAACGGCTCGAACTCATACTCGACGCCACCCATCTCTCCGATACCAGCTTCTGGGAAGCCATGGATATCTTCAGCGGCCGCGTTTGGGCCAGCCATTCGAATTGCCGCGCCCTCGTTCCCAACGAACGCCAGTTCACCGACGAACAGATTCGCGAGTTGGTCAGTCGCGGAGCGGTTATCGGCGCGGTGTTAGATGCCTGGATGCTCGTTCCGGGCTGGACAAAGCGAGTGACGAAACCGGAGGAACTCAAGCCCACCCTCGAGCACATGGCTGACAACATTGACCACGTTTGCCAGTTAGCGGGGAACTCCCTCCACGCAGCCATAGGAACCGATCTGGATGGTGGTTTTGGCACCGAGCAAAGTCCCATCGATCTGGATACCATTTCCGATATTCAGAAGCTTTCCGAAATTCTTACCGCACGCGGCTACAGCGAAACCGACATCGCCAATGTTTTCAGCAAAAACTGGATACGTTTTCTATTGGAAACCTGGAAGTAAATCTAGCTAGTTAAACGCATTATGAAACACATATCCCATCAATCAAAAAGCGGCAGCGTCACCCTCAACAGGGCGCTCCTCTGTATCGCTTCCCTATCCCTAATACTAACTCTCGGCTGTACTTCCTCCGATAACGAGGCCTTTCCGGAATCCGAAGGCTGGGTCTCTCTGTTCAATGGCAAGGACTTGACCGGTTGGGAGTTCAAAGTTGAGGGAGCCAAAGAGATTTGGAGCGTCAAAGACGGGGTCATCGACTGCGAGCCAATCCTGAAGATGGAAGGTGATAAGAATATTTGGTCCCGCAAAGAGCTCAAGGACTTTACGCTTCACGCGGAGTGGCGACTCAAGCGAACCGAAGGAATATACAACACCCCCACCGTGCTTCCGAACGGTAGTTATCTTCTGGATGCCGATGGGGAAAAAGTGACAACCCCTTCTCCAGGAGCCGACTCCGGCATTTATCTTCGTGGATCCTCCAAGGCTCAGCTCAACATCTGGACCTGGCCCATCGGATCCGGAGAAGTCTACGGCTACCGTAACAATCAAAAGGACCCCGTGATCCGAGCAGGCGTCACCCCCAAAGTGAACGCCGACAATCCAGTGGGTGAATGGAATACCTTTCACGTCACCCTCAAGGGCGATAGACTCACCGTGGACCTGAATGGGAAACGGGTCCTAGACAACGCTCAGCTGCCCGGCATTCCAGAGAGCGGTCCTATCGTCCTGCAACACCACGGTGGCTACGATTCGGTTAAGCAGGAATGGAATGGAGCTTCCAGCCTCGTACAGTTCCGCAATATCTACGCCAAAGAGCTCTAGACAAAGCAATCCATGTCCGAGAAAAAGACGGCTCTAGCGATATTCGCCCATCCGGACGACATTGAGTTCTGCGCGGCAGGAACGCTGCTTTTACTTTCCCAGCATGGTTGGGCTACGCATTACTTGAATCTTTCATCCGGCGATCTCGGTAGCTTTGAATACGATCAGAATCAAACCCGGGCGATAAGGCGCATGGAAGCGAAAACGGCCGCCCAGATACTCGGTGCGACCTATCATGAGAGCATTTGCAACGACATGGGAGTCAGCTACACAGTCGCCCATGTCTGCAAGGTCGCTGCTCTAATTCGCAAAATCCAGCCTGGTATAATTCTGACCCACTCTCCGAGTGATTACATGGAAGACCATCAGGACGCATCGCGCATCGCGGTTTCCGCTGCCTTTACGCGAGGCATGCCCAATTTCGAGACCAACCCCAAGCAAGAAGCGTGCGGAATAGATGTTACCCTCTACCATGCCATGCCGCACGGCCTGCGAGACCCGCTGCGGCAGCGTATTCGGGCAGGATTGTACATTGACACGGAAAGCGTGCACGGCGTGAAACGAGAAGCCCTCGCCGCCCACTTAAGTCAAAAGTCATGGCTCGACGCTACTCAAGGAATGGACTCCTACCTAGTTGATATGGATCGCATGTCGAAGGCTATCGGAAAACTGTCCGGCAAATATAACTACGCAGAAGGATGGCGGCGTCACCTGCACCTCGGATTTAGCGCCACCGACCAAGATCCACTCGCCGAGGCCTTGCCTGATCATTCCACGGTCGACGAGGTCTATGAACAAAGCCTGGAAAGGCCAATATGAGCTCGTCCTGCTCAATCTGTAGCAGGTTGAAGGTAGGGCTGCTTATCCTTAAGCAGCCAACGATGATCGCACTCGTCTTAACGATTGCCCTCGTCACGGGGATCGCTCCAACCACCGAAGCCGCGTTCCAGGCCGGAGCTGCCAAAACAGACATTACACCCAATTGGTTTCCCGTTCTGGTCAACGGCAGCATGACCAGTCGCAGCGTCGACACAGTCACTTCGCCGATCAGCGCTCGATCCGTTGCCCTTTCCGACCACTCCACGACTATCGTAATGGTCGTTGTCGATAGCTGCATGATCCCTCGCGACCTGATCGACCGCGCGAAAGCGAGAGCCTCTCAATCGACTGGGATCTCCACCGATCGAATCCTCGTTTCCGCAACGCACACACACACGGCCCCCTCCTGCGTCGGCGCGCTCGGCACGGACCCCGACACCCAATACGTCGCGTTCCTCGAAAACAGACTCGTGGAGGCGATCGAGGCGCCGCTCAAGAATCTAGAGCCTGCCCGGATTGGGTTTGGCCGTATTGAGGCTGGAGCGTTCAATGCCGTGCGCCGCTGGGTAGTCCGCCCTGACCGAATTAAAGCGGATCCATTCGGAAACCGTACCGTTCGGGCGACCATGCACGCGGCTCGCAACTGGGATGACGCCATTGGCCCCACCGGGCCCAAGGACCCCGAGCTATCGCTCATTTCGATCCAAAGCACAGACGGTCGCCCTATTTCCGTCATCGCTAACTACTCGATGCACTACTTTAGGTCCGAGAATATCAGCGCCGACTATTTCGGGCTATTCTCGGAAGGGATCAAAGACCGCCTGCAGTCGACTAGTGCAGACAAAGCCCCTGAATTCGTAGGCATGATGTCCCACGGCTGCAGCGGAGACATTTGGCGACGCGACTACAGCCTGCCACC
>CALDFV010000003.1 GCA_937942145.1 uncultured Opitutaceae bacterium | reverse complement strand
TCTCCGATCGCCCCTTGACAGATCCTTCTTGTGGGCGCTCGGAGATCGCCCGCTACCCCAATCAGCAACGGAGTCGGGCACGAGACGAGAGATGTAACATCTATACGACGCGAAAAAAGTCGAAGCAATTTGGTAGCGGACCAAAAAATGTCCTCTTATCCCAACGATTTATCACCCCCAGACCAAATTGCGTTGTAAACCGATACGCTCGTAATACAAAGTAAGCAAAGAAGTTCAGAGCCTCAATCACCCCAATCATGATACTCCGCAAAACCGCCTGGCTACTTTCATCCCTAATCCCCTCGTTGGCGATTGCCGCCGAAGTCACGGCCCCCATCCCTCCGAGCCCAGCCTTTCGAATCGAGGAAACGCTCGTGTCCTACCGAGGAAAGGACAAATTAGACTACTTGGCTTTCCCCGCCATCGTTCCCTCGGGCGACAAGCAGATTCTTCTTTCCTATAAGCGAGGAGAGTCCCACGCCCGGGACATTGGCGCTGTTTTGGAAATCATTCGGGTCGACCTCAAGAGTGGTCTCCGGATCCAAGACCCCATCCAGCTGGGGATCCCGGGAGAGATCATGCAAATGGGCGAGTGGATTCGATTTCCCGATGGCACGCTCTCCACTTACATCGACGCGCAAGTAGTCGACTCAGCCGGCAAACACACCCGTACGGGTCTAGTAAGGGCCACGAGCCGCGACAACGGCAAAAGCTTTGAGGCGCTGGAACGAGTGGGGGTGATCGATGGCGTCGAGTACGGCTATTTGTTCGATTCCGCGACGGTTGGGAAGCGCGTGTACGCGCTCATCATGACCTTCGAGTACCTCGCGGGTGGACGCCGAACGGTAGACGCCCTCTATACCGACGACAACGGAGGGTCTTGGAACTTCGTCCGCAATTTGAGTGAGGAATTTGGAGACATCCGAATCAACGAGAGCAGCCTCATCCCCTACAAAAAAGGATTCCTGGTCGCCACACGCGGCTACGACAACATGCAGCGACTCCATCAGGTCGACCGTAATTTCAAATTGATCCAGGAAACGAACATCACGGAAGATACCGATTCTATCGACTCCTACATTGGAAGACCGCGGCTCTTTACCTACGAAGGCGAATATTTTCTTACCGGCCGCAATTGGCGCGCCGTTGATCGTTCAATCCCCATGGAACTAGCCGTGATTCGCTTTGACCCCAAAAGCCTGAAGGTCGAAAAGCTCTACACGATCGACAACGCAGAGCAAGGCAAGGTAACGGACGGCTATTACCCATGCCCCATTATTGTGGATACTGGGAAACAGAACCTTCTAAACATTTTTGACTACCGCGCCTTTTTGGGCCATCCGCCCGACATCATTCGACTTCAATTTGATAGTGCCGCGTTTCTGAAATAGGCTTCCCCAAGTCATCCTTAGAATGATTTCCCCGAAACTCATGTGGCTGGCTCCAAGCTTGACCCTGTCGTATTTATTTTCGGCAGAGCCTCCCGCACCGATTCCGCCCACTCCTTCGTACCGAATCGAAGAAACCATCGTCTCTTACCGGGGAACGGGGACGATGGACTACCTAGGTTTCCCGTCCATCGTTCCCTCCGGCGACAATCAAATTATGCTGTCCTATAAGCGAGGGACGGACCACGGCTGGGATCCGGGAGCCGTATTGGAAATCATTCGATTCGATCTCCAAACCGGGCGGGCGATTCAAGCTCCCATCCAGCTGGGAATACCGGATAGAATCATGGAAATGGGGGAATGGGTTCGCTTTCCCGACGGAACACTCGGCACCTACATCGACGCCCAGAAAACCAATGATCAGAGACAGGCCATTCGCATCGGTCTCAGAGGAGCCATAAGTCGGGACAATGGAAAGAGCTTCGGTCCTCTCAAACGCGTGGGGGTCATCGACGGTGTCGAGTACGGCTACTTGTTCCACTCAGCCATTGTTGACCAACGTCTTTACGCGTTGATTATGACGTTCGAGTACCTGGCCGGTGGAAGGCGATCGGTGGACGCGCTCTATACGGACGACAACGGAGAGACTTGGCACTTTATCCGCAATTTAAGCCAGGAATTTGGGGACATTCGCATCAATGAAAGCAGTCTCATACCCTACGAGGACGGTTTTCTAGTGGCGACGCGTGGCTATGACAACAAACAGCGCCTCCACCAAGTCGACCGGGACTTCAAACTGATCAGGGAAACGAATATCACAGACCAGACCCCTTCCATAAGCTCCTATATCGGCCGCCCCCGGCTATTTGCCTACGACGGCGCTTACTTTCTCAGCGGCCGTAATTGGAGAGCTCCGAACCGAGCGCTTCCCATGGAGCTTGCCCTCATTCGTTTCGACCCTGAAACGCTGAAAGTTGAAAAACATTTTGTCCTGGACAATGAAGAACAAGGCAAGGTAACCGACGGATACTATACCTGTCCCATTCTTGTGGATACCGAAAACCGGAAACTCCTAAACATCTTCACCTACAAAGGCCTGTTCGGAAATTCTCCGGACATCCTTCGTCTGCAATTCGACAGCGCAGAATTCCTACGGTAGTGACCAATGGAACCCCTCGCTGCAGCCACTCTCAAAGGCACATGGTCTACCTTGCTTCTCCCTCTCGATGAAAGTGATGAGATTCAATGGGGCGGGATCGACCATCAGCTGAACGCCCTCGCACGAGCAGAAGTCGACGGTATCTATTTCAATGGTACCGCCTGCGAATTCTACAGCCAAAGCAATGACGAGTTTCTGCGCCTCGCGAGAACCACCGCAACCTTCTGCGAACGCAACGGAATACCCTTTCAAATCGGGGCCTCGCACGCTCACGCAGCCGAATCCCTGCGCCGCATCGAGCAAACCCGGGAGCTCAATCCGGGCGCCTTCCAAGTGATTCTCCCCGAGTGGACACCCCTCACCTGGGAGGAAATCCTTCGGTTTCTAAAACGGATGGTTGCCGCGGCCGCGCCGGTGCCGCTGGTCATCTACAATCCGCCCAATGCGCGAAAGGCGCTAACTCCCTCGGAATGGTGTCAGCTCGTTTCTAAAGTGGACGGCATTATTGGAATCAAAGTCCTCGGGGGCGACGCCGCCTGGCACAACGAGATGCGGCCCGCAGCGGAAAAGCTATCCGTATTTGTTGCCGGTATTCATTTGGCTTCAGGAATGGTCGAAGGCTGCGCGAGTGGGAGCTACTCCAACCTGGCCTGCCTATCGCCCAAAGGAGCAGTGCAGTGGGGACGTCGTATGATGGCCGATCCTGACCTGGCTCTCCAACAGGAAGGGCAAATCCGGAAGGTATTCCAATCAGCGATGGCCCCCTTTCGAGGGAAGTTTTCCAATAACGCCTTAGACAAGGCGCTCGCCGCAGCCGGGGGCTGGGCGGCGCTTTCACCACAAATCCGTTGGCCGCTGTCCAGCATACCCAACGCTGACGTCTCACAACTTTCGACCCAATTTCGAGCTGGGCTTCCATTTCTTTTCAAGGAGACTAGTTCGCTCGTATGAAAATCGACCTCAGCCCATTACAAACCGACATTCTAGTCGCCGGCGGTGGTCCCGCAGGTATCAGTTGCGCCCTCGCCGCCGCCCGGTGCGGAGCAAAGGTCACGCTTTGCCAGGATCGTCCCGTATTGGGAGGCAACGCTTCCAGCGAAGTCCGAATGCACATCGTGGGAGCTAACGGTATGAGCGAAGGAATCCCCCTCCAATGCGAGGCGCGCGAAGGGGGCATTGTAGAGGAAATCAGACTCAATCAATGCGTCCGCAATCCGCAGCGATCCGCTTCCATGATGGATCTCGGCCTCTACGACCTTTGTCGCCAGGAACCCAATTTGACTTTGATGCTCAACACGATGGTCACAAGTGCGGATGTAAAGGACGGGCGAATACAAAAAGTCGTAGCAGAACGACTGAGCACCAATGACCGTTTCGAAATTGCCGCTAATATCTTTGTCGACTGCACCGGCGATGGAACCTTGGGCTTCGCGGCGGGCGCTAACTACTCCATGGGCCGGGAGGCTCAAGCGGAATATTCCGAGTCGCTCGCCCTAGAAACGGCAGACCGCAAAACACTGGGCTCGACGCTCCTCTTCCAAGCGCGGCAACACCCGGGGCCCATGCCCTTCTCGCCCCCATCCTGGGCCCGCAAGTTTTCCGCAGAATCCCTGAAGCATCGCCCATTTGGGCAACCCGGATCCGATCTAAATCTTGAATACGGGTTTTGGTGGCTGGAATGGGGAGGGGAACTCGATACCATCAAGGACAATGAAGTCATTCGCGACGAATTACTGGCTGCCCTCATGGGTGTCTGGGACTTCATCAAAAACCACTCCGATGTAGACGCGGAAAATTGGGCTCTGGAATGGTGCGGCTTCCTGCCCGGAAAACGGGAAAGCCGACGCCTCCACGGGCTGCATATGCTCTCGGAGCAGGATCTCATGCAAAGCCGCGCTTTTCCTGATTCCATAGCGACCGGAGGCTGGCCCATTGATACCCACCCGCCCGGTGGAATCGACGCGATCGACGAGCCTCCCTGTACCCAGAGTCCTCTGCCCTACCTTTTTGACATCCCGTTGAGCAGTTGCCTTTCGAAAGATTTTGAAAATCTCATGTATGCCGGTCGGAATCTATCCGCCACCCACATCGCCTTCGCCTCCACCCGCGTCATGGCCACTTGCTCCGCCGTCGGCCAGGGGGTGGGAACCGCTGCGGCCTATGCGATCCAAAAGGAAAAGGACCCTCAGAGTCTTCCCTCCGATGCGGACGCCACTTTTCGAATCCGCCAGCAGCTTCTCCGAGACGACGCCATGCTTTTGGGTTGCCAAAACGAGGACCCTCGGGATCTCGCTCCGAAGGCAACGGTCACCGCTTCCAGCGAACAGCCCGAAGGGCCCGCAACCGCGGTCATTGATGGGTGGACCCGCTCGCTTCGAAGTCCATCCGTCGACCGCTCAAAATCTCCGATCGGCGCTCCGCCTGATCGTTTTCCGGAAGCCACCCATCGTTGGATGTCCGACCCCGCACTCGGACTGCCCGCATGGATCGCCCTTTCATGGAATGAACCGATCACGATCGGAATCATTGCGCTGGTATTCGACACGGGGATGCACCGCCTTCTTACCTTGTCCATGGCGGATGGGTACACCGGTCGCATGCTCTGGGGTAGACCTCAACCAGAAACGATTCGCGACTACGCGATCGAAGCGAACGTGGAGGGTCAATGGATCACGATTCACAGCGAACAATCCAACTACCAGAGAAAACAGGTTCACCCGTTCAAAAACCCTATCGAGACCTCGAGTATTCGATTCCAGATTTTCAATACAAATGGCATTGACCACGCTCGCCTCTTTGAAATCCGAGTCTACCCACCCGACGTATGCGACCCCTTTCTGCCATAGCGATATTTATCTTGCTGGGATTTCCGATCGTCGCCCAAGCGGATTTCAAGCCAATATGGGAAGAACTCAATCCGATGCCCGAGGGTCGATCGGGCATGATTGCATTCCCTCTCAACCAATCAGAACCGGCTTTCTACGGTGGGTCTTCTTGGAATGATGGCGAGAAACGGATACACGCTTCTGGGTACGTTCTTCACGACCATCAATGGCTTCCTTTAGTCTCGCTTCCAACCCCCACCGCCTACGCGGCGGTCGCAGTGGAAGACCATCTCCTGCATGTCGCAGGCGGCACGAACGGAAATCAGCTCAACCGAATCCGTTTCACCCAGCATTCAAACTTACGACAGCAGCGCTTCGAACTGGCTCCTTCCCAAGTACGAATCTACGCCGGCGCCGCCCACCTGAATGGGAGCTTCTACCAGATTGGGGGCTCCACCCAGCTTTCCCCGCTAGCCCCTTCTAATTCCATTAGCAAATTCGAAGACGAAACTTGGACCGAGCTCGGAACCCTGCCGGAAGGTCCTTTGATCAACTCAGCCGTCGCTGCCTGGAAGGACCGCATTTTCATGTTCGGCGGTGGCAGGCCCGGAGAAAACGGATTGGAAAACACCCGCTCCGTTTTCGCATTTAACACGCTGAGCCAATCCTGGAAAACGCAAGCCGCGCTCCCCCTCGCCGTTCGAGGCGCCGTAGCGATTCCCATCCCCGGAGTCGGTATTCTCCTGATCGGCGGATACGCCAATTCCACGACATTCTCAGCCCAAGCGTTGCTATACGATCCCGAGGCGGACAATCTTACTACGCTCACCGAATTGCCAATCGGACTCATGCTTCCCGGCGCCGTTCTCACCGAGAAATGGATCTACGTTTTCGGCGGCGAAGACGCTCCCCAGCATCGTTCCCCACGAGTTTTCCGAACCCACCGGTCCCGCTTCCTTCCTTAGCGGAATCGTGGACCGTAAGTCCAATCGCGCCCCATTCGAGGAAAACCCCATAGTCAACTGTCTACTTCGAGATCTCTTGTGAAAGGAACAGATCCAAAGTATTCATTTCTATAAGGATTAGAATCCCAAGACCTACCATGCTACCCATGAGAACTCAACCCAACCCACCAGGAGTATCAACCATCGGACGCCGCCAGTTTCTAAGAGCTGCCGGGGCTCTCATCGCTTTACCGGCGCTCGAATCGATCGCCGCGCCAATCGCTAAGGCCGCGACCTCAAGCGCGGGCGCTAAAAACCTCGTGTCGATCGGGGCCTACCTCGGTTGGCACCAGAACGCATTCTTTCCTAAAGAAGTGGGTAAAGGCTACCATCTTCCCACGACGCTGGCCCCACTAGCCGACCACCAGAACGATTTCACCGTGTTCTCCGGCCTCGATCACCGGGCGCCCAATGGCCATGGAGCCTGGAGCAACTTCCTTTGCGGCAATGCTCCAAACACGTACTCCATGGATCAGATCGTGGCGGACCAAATTGGGCAGAAATCGCGCTTTCCATCTGTGCAACTAACGGCCGGAACCGGTGAAGGCAGTAAGGCCATGAGCTTTACCAAGCAGGGCATCGGTCTTCCCATGATCCAGCGGCCGAGCGTGTTTTACAAACAACTCTTCATGTCCGAATCCGACAAGGCCCGCATGGAATACATGCTTCGTAGCGGCAGAAGCTCACTCGACCTCGTGCTGGACGATGCGACACGCCTTAAAAAATCGGTACCGCAATCAGACGGCGAGAAGTTGGAGGAGTATTTCGATTCAATGCGCTCGGTTGAAAAACGCATGGAACGCCAGATTTCACAGATCAACGATCCCCTGCCGACCACCGATTACAAACTTCCCGATTCCGATCCCATCACACCCAATCTTCTGATGGAGGCGGAAGTGCTGATGTACGATCTCATGGCCCTGGCAATCGAAACGGACTCCAGTCGCGTGCTATCTTTTTTCATCGACGGCTTGGGGCAAGTTTTCTCCTTTGATGGACAGCCCCTCAGGTCTGGCTATCATGGTCTTTCCCACCACGGCAACGACCCGGAAATGATTAGAGATTTGGTATCGATTGAGTCCGCTCACATGGTTTGCCTGAACGGCTTCCTTGGTCAGCTGAAAGAGAAGAAGCGCCCCAACGGCAAATCGTTGCTCGATGAAACCATCATTCTCGTAGGAACCGGAATGGGGGATGCGAGTCGTCACTCCAACGCTAATTTGCCGACACTGGTAGCAGGGGGCGGATTTAATCACGGAAGCCACATTGCAATCGACCGGGAAAAGCCAGACGCGCCACTACTGGGAGACCTCTACATTTCCCTGATGCAGCGCCTGGGGGTAGAGACGAATGAGTTCTCCAATGCGTCGCGCAACATGAACCAGTTGTTTAGCTAATAAAAATGCGTTCTCACATTACGAATGCTCTCGTCGTAGGGCTGTCGCTTGCGACATGCCGCATTGCGCTAACAACCTACGCGGCACTTCGCAAGCGAAGGCCCTACATCCTATTAGGCTGCCTTGGGGCAACCAGCACGCTTTCCCTCTCCGCGAAAACTGAGCTCCCGATCCCGGACTCAACCTACGAAGTCCTCTCCAACTATTGCTTAGACTGTCACGACGAAGCTGAGATGAAGGGCGACGTCAACCTGGATCTTATATCGATTGACTGGGGACAGAAAGACAATCGGGACCTCTGGGAAAAAGCTCACTTTATGGCGAAAGAGGGATTCATGCCTCCCGCCAAAAAGAGGCAACCCAATGAGGAAGAACGCGCCACTCTGATCCGCTGGCTCGACGCGAAACTTCTTGAAAATACGCCAATCGGAGGCACTCCTCCACGACGACTGAGCGCCGACGAGTACCGTTCCACTATCCGCAGCCTCTTCGACTTGCCAGATTACGAACTGCCACTCGGATTTCCCAAAGACTCAGAATTTCACGGCTTCAACAATGTGGGGGAAGGCCTGGTTCTATCACCCCCTCTAATGGAGGCCTACGCCAAGGTTGCCGAGCTCATCGCCGACACGATTTATCCGCCTGAACAGAAGGCTCCACCCGCAACCACACGCGTCGCGGGCCCCAACGACATGGTTCTGAGCTTTTCCGCGGGAAAAGTAGTAGACGACTCGTTGCTTCTCGTTTCCCAAGGACAGGAAATCTTTCGCAGTTGCTCATGGCCGAGCCGCATGGAGATCATGGCGTCGGGAACCTATCGGATCACCGTCAGCGCAGCCAAGCACAAGCCCGTCTCCAATGAGCCCATGCAGCTGGAAGTGAGGGCTCGCGAACTCTCTGCCAGCGACCGTTCCCGGGCGGAGATCTTTCGCCTCCTCAAAGTCATTGACGTTCCTTCCACCTCACCTACCACCGTGACATTCGAAGCGGATCTCTACGAGGGGCAAACCCTCCTCTTCCGCTGGGCCAACGCAGAGATGGCTCACGATTATACCGAGTTCGCGAAACACATGGAAGCGTGGTTCCAGCGCGACGCTCGCTGGCTGGCCGCTTGGCAAAGGGCTGTGTTTCCCAATGGAGACTTCAGCAAAATTCGAACCTCCGTCATTCGCGGCCGCAGCGGCTGGGAAATCATTACCGAAGCCCTCGCCGACCCGAACCTCGACATGACCCATGCGACGATGGATTCGGACTTGACGAAACGTCTCTTGGAAATCGCCAACTCGAACACCGGCATGTTCAATCTGGCCGACGTCCTGTGCCACTACTATTTTACCAACGGTCCCGCGATGGAGTTTCATGAAGCAAAAATCGAAGGTCCCTTGAACATCGTGGATGGCCCAAGAGAGATGCTAGCCAAAAAACTTCAGAAACGCTTTACCGGCACTCGAATTCCTGGCCAGTCAGACGAGGC
>CALDFV010000002.1 GCA_937942145.1 uncultured Opitutaceae bacterium | reverse complement strand
GAGCAAAAGCGATTTGGGCACGAAAGAATTGAATCGGATGACATGAGCGAATTTGTCCACGCGGCCTATATCTTTTGGCCATAAAAACTATGTACGCATCCAACTGGTCCTACTACATTTCCTCCAAGTTGACCGCGGGTCTATTGCTTTTGCTGGTTGTCGCGAATGGAATCGCCCAACGGGAAAATCCGAGCGATCGATACGCAAACGCGTATAAGAAATATACGGACGCTGAACGTCCGATCGAAGAAGATGGAATCAAGCATTTTGTCTATTTCGCCCGGGATCGGAACGCTATTCAGGATCATCCCCTGCTCACGCATGATAGATTCGCGGGGGTGCAAATCATGTACCCGTGGTCTCTATTGGAGCCATCGAAAAATGAATACGACTTCTCAATTATCCAGCAAGATTACGAATATTTAAAAGCCCACGGGAAGAAGCTCTTCATTCAACTTCAATAAACCAAAAACCTTATTTTGAGGAAGATGTGTTGTCTTGTTTTCCAAACGTATCCAAGTAGATACAAGCATTCAAAATACCCTATCTTCTCAATACCCGAATCTTGTGCGTCTCGCTATCGCCGATGTACAGGTCGCCGTTGTCGTCGAGGAAAATTCCATGGGGCCGGGCTAGCTCGCACTTGAGTGGATCTCCATCGGGACCGTCGCCTTTCTCTCCGGTCCCCACCACCAGTTCAAGGTTCCCGGTCAAGGCATCGATCATGCGAATGGTATGAGATTCCGTGTCCACCAAATAGGCGTCTCCATTGGGAGCGATCGCGATCCCCTTCGGACCTGACAAGGTCGCCTCCTTCGCCGGTCCCCCATCTCCGGTAAAGCCCTTTTCACCCGTACCGGCACGGTGATGCATGAGGCCTGACTTTAAATCCAGCTCGAAGACCTGATTCCCATTGCGCAGGACGAGCCACAAGTTTCCCCGGCGATCGAAGTCCAGAGTCCGTGGGCCGTTGAGCGACGCATCCGCGAAGGCTTCCCCATCGGGTGAAGGGTCCCTACGGCCGTTCCCTGCCAGCGTTCTGATCACTCCCGATTCCATATTCACTACTCGAACGCGGTTGTTGCCAATATCCGCTATATAGAGATCCCCATTGGGACCAAACTGTATACTGTGAGGTTGCTTCAATTCCGCCAGGTTGGCCTGGCCCCCATCACCCGAAAATCCCGGTGTTCCCGTGCCGGCTACGGTAGTAATCCGATCCATCTGAAAATCCACCTTCCGTATGGCATGATTGAGCATGTCAGCGATATACAAGTTTCCGTCCTTATCGAAGCGGATCTCATGCGGCTTGTTCAGCGATGCCGACAGTGCCGAGCCCCCATCGCCCGCGTAGGCGGCCTCCCCATTCCCCACTACGGTGGTAACGTTTCCCTCACCATCGATCCGCCGGACCGTGTGACCCGTGTATTCGCAAAACCATAACGCCCCGTCAGGGCCTCGTATCACACCGAAAGGATTATCGAGTTTTGCCTGGAACGCATGTCCATCAATACTCCCCTGCTCTCCTGAACCTGCCACCGTCTCAATTACGCCTGCATGGGCTAAATTCAAACAAATACCAACAAAGATAAAAACAGAGCGAAGCATAAACCGAAAGATAGGATGTTCGCTAGATCCTGTCGAGGATTGAAATAGAAAGCTGTTTACGTCTAAATCATCGCCCAAACCCTATCCAAGTTGACTACCCATTTCTTCATCGCCATAGACAACAGATTGCATTCAGAAATCCCCTTTAGTCGTCTTCTACGAATCTGATTATCTACCCGTAGCCTCCCCAGCGTTCTCGTTCACCATTCCGAACGCAGCAAAAGGCGAAGAGATCAGTCCCATCCTTGAGTCTCAGGCCAATAGTAAATCGCGCTTTTCATTCGATTACCGTCGTACCGCGCGTAGCGTTGAATAGGTATTTTGAAGGTGTGTAAGAATCGATTCCAAATACGATCTAGCGAAATCCTCCTTTGTTCTGAATCGCGGCGTAAAGCCGCTCCTACCATTTTCAAGGTTCCGATTAAGCCACCAATGTGCCATTCATTCGATTCCTCTGATCTTTAAATTTGTGTCCATAATGTTCCCCTTTAAGAGAATCCCCGATGTGCCTCTTAGATACTCTGCCATGATACGCCCCAAACCAATTCTATACCTCTCAGCGATTTTATCGATTCAAGTGCTGACCGCCAATGACGTCACGTCATGGAGAAACGGGGGCAATGGCCTCTATCCCGATGCGAATCCGGCTACCAACTGGAACGATCCGAGCGCGATTCTCTGGGAGGTTGAAACGGCCGACTGGGGAAATGCCGCCCCATTGATCATCGGAGACCGCCTATTGTATACGGTCGAACCAACGACCTTGATCTGCCTCGACGCTGCGACGGGCCAACAGCTTTGGGAGGTTTCGAATTCATACGAAGACGTTGCGAATCTCGGCCCCGAAGCCCAAACGCGGCTGATCCGAGCGAAGCGGCAAAAGGAAATGCTCGAAATCGAGCTCAAACCACTCCGAGAATCGCTATACAAGGTTAACCGTCGTTATCAGCGCGACAAAGACAATGCCGCCTTGAGGGATCAAGTGCGAGCCGTTCGGAAAGAGATCGCCACACTCGAGGCGAAAGCCGACCCGATTCTGAAACGCTTTGAATTGCCAAAAGCGCACGCCACCAATGGATACGCGTCATTCACGCCGTGTTCCGATGGGGAATATATATACAATTGCAATGGCTTGGGTATTATTACGAAGCATGACCTCGACGGAAATCGCGTCTGGTCCAAAGTCATGGAAAAGCCCGACCACAACTGGGGCGGCTCCGTTTCCCCTCAACTCATAAGTGGCAAATTGATCGTGCGCTTTTCCGACTACACCGCCTTGGACCCAGAAACCGGAGAGGAACTTTGGAGAGTGGAAAATCCGATCAATTTCGGCACGCCCTCTGCATTTCAAGTGGAAGGAAAGTCCTTCCTCTATACGGGACGCGGAGAGTTGATTCGCGTTTCGGACGGCAAAAAACTGCCTTCTCAAGACTGGGTCATCCCTGAAAAGAAATTCGCTTTCTTCAATACGAATTTCGTATCGGGCAATCGCGTCTACGCGGTTCACGGAGCCAAAGGATTGCAGGGAGACCTGTATTGTATTGAGATTCCCGAGACAATAGCGGAACTAGAAGCGAATGGACTCCAGAAGGTCTGGCATACCAACGTCTCCCAGGAACGCTACTATGCTTCGCCGCTCGTGCACGAGGGCCTCGTCTACATTTTCACCATGGGGCAGATCTTCCAGGTTCTCGAAGCCGATACGGGTGAACTCGTTTACAGCCATAAGATTCCCGGACGCATGGACCGCACCTTTCCCGGTCTGCTGCTGGTTAACGACATGATTTACGCGGGCGAGGAAAACGGGACCGCCTTCTTTCTTAAACCCGGTCGGGAATACGAGGAACTCGCCCGCCTCGACGTCGGCGAATGCCGCAGCACGCCTATCTTCAAGGGCGACGTCGCCTACCTGCGGACCATGGAAAAAGTCTTCGCCTTTAAAGCGAGGTAGCGGGCGAAAAAGTAGCACAGGCACCTTGCCTGTATCGTAATGCTTGAAACAGGCAGGAGGCCTGCTCTACTTTTGTATCTATCCCATGAAATTGAAATCGATCTTTGTCCCCTCCTTCGCGTTCATCACCGTCCTGCTTCTTGCATCGTGTTCGGAAAACTCCAAACCGTTGAAGGCCTTGATTATCGACGGGCAGAACAATCACACAATCTGGCCCAAGTCGACTGTGATGATGAAACAGTACCTGGAAGAAACTGGGCTTTTTGAGGTGGATGTCGCCCGTACCCAGTACACCTGGAAAGGTGAAGAGCACCTAGCCAACTACCCCATTCCCGGCATGCCACAGACGGAGGCCTTGGATGAGCCCAAGCCCGATCCCACTTTCAAGCCCGACTTTTCCCATTACGATGTGGTCATCTCCAATTTCGGCTGGCGGGCCGCTGACTGGCCCCAGGAAACGAAGAATGCCTTCGAGAAATTTGTGAGAGAAGGCGGCGGATTCGTTCCCGTCCACGCGGCCAACAATTCGTTTGGCGATTGGGACGCCTACAACCAGATGATCGCCATCGGCGGCTGGGGTGGACGAAATGTTGCGAGCGGAAACTACCTCTACTACGATGCGATGCAGAAACTGGTGAAGGACCCTTCCGATGGAAAGTCCGGCTCCCACGGTCCCCAACATTCCTTTGCGGTTACAACCCGAGAAAAGGACCATCCGATTACAAGAGGACTTCCGGATCAATGGCTGCACGCCAAAGACGAGCTCTACGATCGCTTGCGAGGCCCCACCGAGAACGTGACCGTTCTCGCGACCGCTTATTCCGATCCCGAGCAAAAAGGGACCGACCGGCACGAACCCATGATGCTGACCATTGACTACGGTGAAGGTCGCGTTTTCCACACCGCCATGGGCCATACCGATTACTCGATCGAGTGCGTCGGCTTCATCACCACCTTTTGCCGAGGGGTCGAATGGGCTGCGACTGGAAATGTCACTCAGTCCATACCGGGCGACTTCCCCAGCGCCGAGGCAACGAGCTCTCGGAAGTTTGATTGAGCATTGCCAAATACTACCCTATAGCCGTTTCCGCTTACCAGACGAGTCGAGAGCGTTGGTGAACCAGTCGTTGGCAGGCGCTGCCTTAGCTGCCGGACGGCGTTCGCGTTTTTGCGGCGGACGTGGACCTTTGGCATCACCGCGACCCGAGCCCGTGCCGGAGAGCTCGGGATTGGCGAGCATAGAAAGCGCAATGCGTTTACGATTGAGATCCACTTCGGTAACAGTGACCTGGACCTTCTGCTGCACTTTAACGACTTCGGCGGGGTTGCTCACAAAACGATCGGCAAGCTGGCTAACGTGAACGAGGCCGTCCTGATGGACCCCGATATCCACAAAGGCGCCAAACGCGGTGACGTTGGTTACCAGGCCGGGCAGCTTCATTCCGGGTTTGAGGTCTTCCACTTTCTCAACCCCATCCTGAAATGAAAACACTTCAAACTGCTTGCGCGGGTCACGGCCGGGTTTGGTCAGCTCCTCGATAATGTCTTTCAAGGTAGGCAAGCCCACTTCGTCCGAAACATATTTCTCGAGATCGATCTTCTGTCGCAAGGAAGCGTCTTTCATCAGATCCACGACTTTACAACCGAGGTCCTTTGCCATCTGCTTCACGATGGAATAGCGCTCCGGATGCACCGCGCTAGCGTCGAGAGGATTAGTGGCTTCACGGATACGGAGAAAACCGGCCGCTTGCTCAAAGGCCTTTGGACCGAGGCGAGGGACCTTCTTGAGTTCGGCCCGCGATTCGAAAGGACCGTTCTCGTTGCGGTGAGCGATAATGTTACCCGCCAGCTGTGGTCCCAGACCGGATACATAGGAAAGCAATTGCCGGCTACAGGTATTAAGCTCGACGCCCACACGGTTCACACAACTGACGACGACATCATCCAGGCCGTCTTTGAGTAACCCTTGATCGACGTCGTGCTGGTATTGACCCACGCCGATCGACTTGGGGTCCAGCTTCACGAGTTCTGCCAGTGGATCCATGAGTCGACGCCCAATCGAAACCGCTCCCCGGACCGTGAGGTCTTCATTAGGGAATTCCTCCCGAGCCGCTTCGGAAGCGGAGTAGATGGAGGCGCCACTTTCACTCACCATCATAACGAGAATGCTCTTGGGCAGGCCGATTGCTCGAATGAACGTCTCGGTTTCCCGACTAGCAGTACCGTTGCCAATCGCGATGGCTTCAATCTTGAATCGGGCGCATAGGCTGAGAATGGTGTCAGCGGACTCTTTCACGCGAGCGCCGGACATGGTGGGGAATATGACATCGTTGTGGAGCAGCTTTCCTTGGGCGTCGAGGCAGACAATTTTGCAGCCGGAGCGGAACCCTGGATCAATCCCCAGCACGTTCTTCTGGCCGAGCGCCGGAGCCATGAGAAGCTCGGACAAATTGTCGGCAAAAACACGAATGGCTTCCACGTCCGCCAGTTTTTTAGAATTGAGACGCGTTTCCACTTCGATGGCCGGGCATAAAAGACGCTTGTAACCATCCTGCACCGCGAGCCTGACCTGTTCGGAAGCGGGACATTGACCATGGACGAAAAGACTTTCGATCTCGCTCGACGCCAACTCGTCATCCACACCGATGCGCATCATAAGCGCCGTTTCGGCTTCGCCTCGGCGGATGGCGAGGAGTCGGTGACTTGGAATCTTGGCCAGGGATTCCTTCCAATCGAAGTAGTCCTTGAATTTGGCGCCCTCGGCTTCCTTACCCCGAATCACAGTACTGCGAACTTCCCCGGTTCTTTGAAACAAACGTCGCAGTTTGCTTCGGGATTCAGGACGGTCGCTAACGCGTTCAGCAATGACGTCGCGGGCCCCGGCCAAAGCCTGCTCAAAATCTTCAATGCCCTTGCTCGGATCGACGAATCGCTTCGCTTCGCATTCCGGATCGGTTTGGCTTTTCTGCTCGAACAGCAGGTTGGCCAAAGGCTCCAGTCCCGCTTCCTTAGCGATGGTGGCGCGGGTACGGCGCTTGGGGCGGTAAGGCTGATAGATGTCCTCGAGTTTCGTCAGCGTCGCGGCACCCAGGACAGCGGATTTGAGGGCGTCCGAAAGCAAGGCCCGCTCATCCAGTGATTTCAGGATGGATTGCCGACGCTGGTCTAGGGCAGCGAGTTCCGCGAAACGATCGCGAATGTTCGTGATCGCTACTTCATCCAGAGTGTCCGTGGCCTCCTTGCGATAGCGGGCAATAAACGGAACCGTACCGCCCTCTTCGAGCAGTTTCCCTACCGCAGCAACCTGCTGAGGGCGAATTTTCAACTCCGATGCGATCTGTTCGATGAAGACCTGATTCATATAAAAAAATGGCGAGTGTCGGGAGACGTCTGATCGGATGCAAACCCGATCTTTGAAAAAGAATAGGCGTCTGGTGGCATGAGACCTAATGACCTAGACGCGCCATCTTAGAGGAGCATCAAAAAGATATCGCCAGTTAGGAGACGACTGTCCTCTTTTCTCGCAATTTCCGTAATAATGATGAAACTTGGGCAATCGATTCCCTTACCCATTTTGCTCACCATTCCATGATGCTTATTTCCCAATCGACCAGGACCCTCGCTATTGCTGCCATAATCGCAGGGCCCTGTCTTGCCGTTTCTAAAGCGGCAAACGACCTCATTCCCGAATCCGTCCAGTTTTTCTTGGATCTCAACTGCTACGAATGCCACAACGACACGGAAAAGAAAGGCGGGCTGGACATCGAGAATTTGCGCTTTGATCCCAATGACTCTGCCTCCATGCGGACGTGGACCTTTATGCACGATCGCGTGCGAGACCGCGAAATGCCACCGAAGAAAAACCTGTGGCCAGAAGAAGCGGAACGTAGCGAATTTCTAACTACTTTTGAGCAAACACTGCACGAAATTTCGAATCAGCAGCAACAGGAACTCGGACGCGTGCGTTCCCGTCGTCTCAACCGCGTCGAATACGAAAACACGCTCCACGACCTGCTCGGTATAGACATTCCCCTTCAGCCTTTTCTCCCGGAAGACCAGGAGCAGGACGGATTCAACAACATTGCGAATGCCCAGCAAATTTCCTATCATCTCTTGCAAACCTACTTAGAGGCCGCCGATGCCGCTCTCGAAGCCGCTTTTGAGAAAGCCCTGAACCCTCGAACGCACGAACCGCGGCTCTATCAGCCCAGTGAAATCGCCCAGGGCCGCAACCGGCGTGGGAACACTCGAGACCCTTTTCTCGTGGACCAGCAGTCCATCTCTTACCCGACCAGCCTTTCCTACCACGGACGCATGCCTCCGACCAAGGCAAAGGAAAGCGGTTGGTATCGCATTCGATTTACCGCCCGCTCAGTCAACGCCCCCAAAGACCATGGCGTTTGGACATCGGTACGCAGCGGCTACTGCTATGCGGTGAAGCCGCTCATGTATTGGATTGGCAGTTTCGAGGCTCGCGACGAACCTGAAACCTTCGAGTACGAAGCCTGGATCGAGGAGGATCACATGATCGAGATTCGGCCCAACGACCGGACGCTTCCCAGAATTCCAGGCAGGGCAATCACCGGAGGAACCGCTCCCGACCTCAAAGCCCCTGGAGTCGCCTTCGAATTCCTTGAAGTCACCCCCATTTACCGAGGACCGAATCCCCGGCAGCTCCGTAAACGACTTTTTGATGACCTCACGATCAAGAAAGGGGAACTGGTCAGCCAGAACCCAGAAAGCGACATCGAGCGTCTGCTCTCTCGCTTCGCTGAGCGCGCGTTTCGCCGTCCTGTGCTCCAAGAGGACTTGCAGCCCTACCTCGATTTCGCGCTCAGTGCCTATCAGGACGAGAAATCCATCAATGACGGACTGTACGCCGGCTTCCGGGCCATTCTCTCCTCCCCACGGTTTCTCTATTTCCAGGAAACCCCGGGATTGCTAGACGCGCACAGTATCGCTTCGCGCCTAAGTTACTTCCTTTGGAATCGTCCCCCAGATGAGAAACTACTGAACTTCGCCGCATCCGGTGATTTGAGAACGCCTCAGGTGCTCGAAGCCCAGGTAGAACGCATGCTACAGGACTCTCGCAGCCAGGCTTACATTGAAAATTTCGCCGCTCAGTGGCTGGACCTCAAGGACATCGATTTCACGACGCCTGACGAAAAACTCTATCCGGAATATGACGAGATTCTCAAGAATGCCATGCTCGGAGAAACCCACAACTTTCTGCGAACGCTTTTGGATGAAAATCTCAGTGTCACCCATATCATCGATTCCGATTTTGCGATGCTCAACGAGCGGATCGCGCGCCACTACGGAATAGAAGGCGTCAGTGGCACAGATTTCCGTCGCGTCTCGCTCAAGCCGGAACACAAGCGAGGCGGCATCATCACCCATGGCAGCATTCTCAAAGTGACCGCCAACGGCACCACTTCCTCTCCTGTCATACGGGGTGTCTGGATGCTGGAACGCATCCTTGGCGAACATATTTCCCCTCCGCCTGACGACGTTCCGGCAATCGAACCCGACATCCGAGGAGCCACGTCGATTCGCGAACAGCTGGACAAGCACCGCTCAACCGAATCCTGCAACGCGTGCCATGTAAAAATCGACCCGCCCGGTTTTGCCCTCGAAAACTATGATGTGATCGGTGGCTGGAGGCGCAATTACCGAGCCCTAAACGACCGGGGAGGCGTCGGGAAAGGCCCAATTGTGGATCCGAGCTACGACTTGAAGGATGGTAGATCCTTTCAGGACCTCGAAGGATTCAAGCGCATGATTCTCGCTGAACCCGATCAAATCGCTCGCAATTTAGTAGAAAAAACGCTTGTTTACGCTACCGGCGCTAGCATCGAGTTCGCGGACCGACGCGAAATCGAGTCTATCGTCGAAAAAGTCTCTCACCAGAACTACGGATTCCGTTCGATTCTGCACGCCGCGGTTCAAAGCTCGATCTTCCTGGAAAAATAGCCCAAGCCAAAATTAAAACCCCAACGAAGACTGCCATGAAAAACGTCTATTTCAGCTTCTCCCAGTCCCTTTCCCGCCGCTCATTTCTAAAAGGCGCCGGTGCCGCCATGGCCCTTCCTTGGCTGGAGGCGATGACCCCAGCCTTCGCCTCGTCTCTCGCCTCACAACCTCCTCGAAGATTTGTTAGTGTCAGTCTCGCTCTGGGATTGCACGCGCCGAATCTCAATCCGCTTGAGACCGGCCGAAACTATACCCCGACACCCTACCTCAGAGCCATTGAAGACCTTCTGGGTGACCTCACCGTTGTTTCCGGTTCCTCACATCCTGGAGTATCCGGTGGGCACAATGCCGAGGGAAGTATATTGAGCGCCGCTCCTTACTCGCGCAACGCCGCTTTCAAAAACACGATTTCACTCGACCAGTATATGGCTCAGCGGCTCGGCCACCACACTCGATTTCCCTCACTGGTCCTCAATACTTCTAGCAACAACAGCCCATCCTATACGGAAACCGGAAGTATGATTCCGGCAGAGTTTTCACCCTCTAAACTTTTTGCAAAACTGTTCGTAGCGGACTCGCCAAATCAACAGAACCAGCAAGTAAAGCGGCTGAAACAAGGGCAAAGCATCATGGATATTGTCGCGGGCGATGCCAAGAAGCTGCAGAAACGCCTCGGAGCCGGTGATCAGGAGAAGATGGACCAGTACTTCACTTCCGTGCGTAATTTCGAGAAACGGCTAGACGCATCCGAAGAATGGGTACGAAAGCCCAAGCCAAAGGTAGCGATGAAGCCGCCCGTAGATATCAACGACAACGACGAGGTCATACGGCGCAAACAGCTCATGCTGGACATCATGCTTCTGGCGCTGCAAACCGACTCAACTCGCTTCATGACGCTGCATCTAAATGGCAATGGAGGGACGATACCACTCGAAGGTGTCGAGGAGGGCTATCACAACTTAAGCCACCACGGTCTGGACGAAGACAAAATCGACCAACTTACTCGAGTCGAAACCGCTCTAGTCAAAACTTGGGGCGGATTCGTCCGTAAACTCAAAGAAACACAGGAGGGCAACGGAACACTGCTGGATCAGACCAACGTATTGCTAACATCAAATCTCGGCAATGCCAGCGCCCACGACACCAAGAACATGCCGGTACTCTTTGCCGGTGGTGGATTCCGTCATGGCCAGCATCTGGCTTTCGACCGAAACGACAACTACCCGCTTCCCAATCTCTATTTAAGCGCCCTGCAACGGCAGGGTTTCGAAACCGACACCTTCGCCACGAGCACCGGCACCATGACCGGACTGGAAATGGCCTAATCTCACAAACTGGATCGACTAATCCCTCACTTTAGCTTTAGATTAAAGCCAAATAACGTCCCTGTCTAAAACCAGCCCGTTCACTAACAGCATGAAGAGAGTGAATTTCAATTTCTCGAGCACCCTTTCTCGAAGATCCTTCGTCAAAGGAGCGGGTGCGGCGTTAGCGCTCCCTTGGCTTGAGGCTATGGTTCCTGCCTTTGCTGCTTCTTCCGCGGCTCAGCCCCCCCGAAGATTTGTAAGTGTCAGCCTCGCGCTCGGACTCCACGCTCCTAATCTCAACCCGCTCGATTCAGGAAGGAACTATACACCTTCCCTCTACCTATCGAAAATACAGGATCTGCTGGGTGACCTCACGATTGTCACGGGTTCGTCCCACCCCGGAGTTACCGGTGGGCACAAGGCATCCGGGAGCATTCTTACCGCTGCCCCTTATTCCAGAAACGCCGTTTTCAAAAATTCGATTTCAATCGACCAATATTTGGCCAAGCACCTGGGTCATCAAACTCGATTTCCGTCACTCGTACTTAATCCCAGCAACAGCAACAGCCCTTCTTATACCGATACCGGGAGTATGATTCCGGCAGAGAGCTCGCCCTCCCAGCTGTTCAACCGGCTTTTCATCGCAGACTCCCCTCAGGAACAGGCTAATCAGGTGCAACGGCTTAAAGAAGGTCGCAGCATAATGGATGTGGTCGCTTCCGACGCCAAGACGCTGCAGCGGACTCTTGGAGCTGGGGACCGAGACAAGATGGAGCAGTATTTCGATTCGGTTCGCAATTTCGAAAAACGGCTCGGCGCATCCGAAGACTGGGTACAAAAGCCCAAGCCTAGAGTGAGTATGAAACCGCCTCGGGACATCACTGACAACAATGAGGTCATCAAGCGAAAAGAACTGATGCTCGATATCATGTTTCTCGCATTGCAAACGGACTCCACTCGATTCATCACCCTGCACATCGATGGCAATGGAGAATCAATCCCGCTTCCCGGTGTAAAAGAAGGATACCACAGCCTTAGCCATCACGGTCTCGACGAAGACAAAATCGCCCAACTAACCGCGGTTGAAACTGAACTCGTCACAGCCTGGGGGGGGTTCGTACGCAAGTTGAAACAGTCGAACGAGTCAAATGGATCGCTACTCGACACCACGAATGTGCTTCTAACTTCGAACCTCGGCAACGCGAGCGCCCACGACAACAAGAACATGCCAGTCCTTTTCGCAGGTGGCGGGTTCCGGCACGGACAACATTTGGCTTTTAACCAAAACGATAACTATCCGCTTCCGAATTTGTTTGTAAGTACTTTACAACGACAAGGAATTGAATCGCATCGATTCGCAACCAGCACTGGGACAATGACAGGCTTGGAGATGATTTAACAATACACACTAACCGCAAAATTCAATGAGTGAAATTAAGTTGAAAATTAACGGCGAAGAACGCGCTGTAGACGTGTCTTCGGACATGCCCTTACTTTGGGCCTTGCGAGATAAACTGAACATGACCGGTACCAAGTATTCATGCGGTATTGGACAATGCGGCGCCTGTACCGTATTGGTGAATGGCACACCCATGAGAGCCTGCATCACTCCTGCTGCCAGTATAGCCGGAATGGACATCACCACCATCGAAGGGCTAAACTCCGAGGGGGAGCATCCAGTGCAGCAAGCTTGGCACAAGGTAGACGTTCCGCAATGCGGATACTGCCAAGGAGGACAGATTCTCACTGCGGTCTCGCTTATTGAGCGAAACTCAAATCCAACCGATGCTGACATCGATGCCGCTCATTCCGGAAACATTTGCCGTTGCGGTACCTATCATCGAATTCGCAAGGCCGTAAAGCTGGCTGCCGCATTAAAGAGAGGAGACGCGTAACATGAAGACTCAAGACAATATCAACCGCCGCGCATTTCTCAAAGTGTCTGCCCTCGCTTCAGGCGCTTTCATGATTGGCGTTAGCTATCGCTCGACCGCCTATGGAAATCACCACGAAGGGGAGAAAACCTGGGAGCCCAATCTCTATGTCCGAATCGATCCCGATGAAAGCATCACGATCGTAAGCAAGAATCCCGAAGGAGGCCAAGGTATCAAAACGGCCATGCCAATGATCGTTGCCGAATGCTTGGAAGTCGACTGGAACAATGTCACCGTCGAGCAAGCCAACCTTGACGACCGATATGGCCGCCAAGTCGCCGGTGGTAGCCGCGGTACGCCTGACGGGTGGGACGACCTTAGAATCGCTGGCACAGGAGCCATGGTCATGCTTCGCAATGCCGCCGCAGAAAAATGGGGAGTATCCCCGAATGAATGCTCCGCCGCAAACGGGGCCATTCACCACAAAAAATCGAAACGTACCCTCACCTACGGAAAGCTGACAGCGTTAGCGACCAAGCAACCGGTACCCGATGCCAAATCGCTCAAGCTTAAGAGTCGCCCCGAGGAATTCAAAATCCTAGGCAAACGAATCCCCGGCGTTGACAACAAGAAGATCTTCACGGGTACGCTTGGTTACGGATGTGATACGCGGCTTGATGGGATGGTCTACGCCGTATTCGAAAAGTGCCCTTCCTTTGGAGGACGGGTCAAGAGCGCGAATACGGAGCAGCTCAAAGGCTTTCCAGGTGTAGTCGACGCCTTCGTTATCGATGGGACTGATGACTTGAAAGGGCTCATGCCAGGCGTCACCATTGTCGCTGAAACATGGTGGGAAGCGCAATCGGCCCGCAAACAGCTTCAAGTCGACTGGGAAACCATCCAATCGGATTCCACCGCTAGCTACCAGCGTCAGGCTGAGGCATTGAGCAAGGAGCCGGGGAAAACCCTTGGCAGCGTCGGCAATGTGGACAAAGCCTTCGACAAGGCCCACAAAGTTCTCGAAGCGCAGTACTACTACCCCTTTGTCTCCCACGCCAACATGGAACCGCAGAACTGCACTGCCTTTCTACATCCATCCGGCAAAATGGAGCTTTGGGCTCCCACCCAAAACCCCAAAAGCGGAAGAGGGCTAATCTCAAAGACTTTGGGGATCTCCGAGGATCGTATCCATGTAAATATGACTCGCCTTGGCGGTGGTTTCGGACGACGACTCACCTCGGACTTTATGGTGGAAGCGGCCTGGATCGCGAGTAAACTCGATCGCCCGGTCCAACTGCAATGGACTCGCGAGGACGATATGAAGCATGACTTCTATCGACCTGCTGCTTGGCACAATTTGAAAGCAGCTATCGACAAGGACGGTAAGATGACCGCGTGGGAAAATCATTTTGTTACCTTCGGAAACAACGGTAGAACTACGAGCGGAGCAAACCTCTCACCCAAGCATTACCCATCGGGTTTAACGCCGAACTTCCGCCTCCGGCAGTCAATGATACCCTTGAAAGTGCCGACCGGACCCTGGCGTTCCCCTGGGCATTCTGCTTACTGCTTCGCCTTCCAAAGTTTCATGGATGAAATCGCGCTGGCCGGTGGACGTGACCCACTCGAATTTCGCCTGGATCTCTTGAAGCAGCGCTACGGCGAGACCGACTTCAATACCGAACGCGCGGCCGGCACCCTTAAACTCGCTACCAAAAATGCGAATTGGGGACGTAAAATGGGACCGAACCAGGGACAAGGACTTGCGTTCCACTTCGACCATGGAGCCTACGTGGCTTTTGTGGCTGAAGTTACCGCTCAACCTTCAGGCCAATTCAAAGTAGATCAAGTTTATGCCGCCGCAGACGCGGGGCCTGTGCTTAACCGGAGCGGTGCCGACAACCAAGTTGAAGGCGGTTTCATCGATGCGCTGAGCACTTCGTTCTTGGAAATATCGTTCACCAACGGAGCGACGGACCAAAGCAACTTCTCCAATTACAATCTGCTTCGAATGAATCAGGCTCCCTCGATCAGCGTGGACTACGTTCAAAGCGACTATTCACCCACCGGTTTGGGAGAACCGCCTATCGCGCCGGCGACACCCGCTGTGACGAATGCGCTCTTCGCCGCATCCGGAAAACGGGTACGCTCAATGCCACTTGGCAAAGAAGGATTGTACATCTAGAGTGCCTCCACAGTCTAAGATTGGAAGCGAGTTTAATTCGATAAGCTCGCGACTTCCAGCATTTCCTATCGGATTCTGCGCCTTAGTTTCATTGTGTTCTGTCTCGGTGTTCGCGAACATCGAGACCTATCCCGCTATTGATTCCACCATAGTCGATTTTCTCGATATCAACTGCTACGAATGTCACAATGATGTGGAAAAAAAGGGAGGACTGGATCTTTCAAATCTCCCTTTTAATCCTGACGATTCGCAGTCGATGGCCCTTTGGTCTTTGGTTCACGATCGAGTAGCCCATCGAGAAATGCCGCCCAAGGATGAGCTCTGGCCGGAAGAGCAAGAGCGCTCCGATTTCCTAGCCGTCTTCGAGCAAACGATGCATGATGAGTCTGCCAAGCGTCAGCGTGAGTTTGGCAGGGTTCGTTCTCGCCGGCTGAACCGTACTGAATACGAGAATACGCTTCACGATTTGCTCGGAGTCGATCTCCCCATCAAATCCTTCCTTCCCGACGACCCCAGCCAGGACGGTTTTAGCAATATAGCGGAGTCACAGCAAATTTCCCACCACTTGCTGCAAAAGTACATGGAGGCCATAGACATCTCGCTTGATGAAGCGTTTTCCAGAGCCCAGTTTAAAACGCCTAGCCAGGAAAGAGTTTTTCATCCGGAAGAAATCACCTGGAATTTAGAAACAAGAAAGAACGGCCGTGGCCCGCTTTTGCACGAGGGATACGCCCTTTCCTATCTATCAAACGGAAACTATCAGGGGCGCATGCAGCCAACTACGGTCGACGAGAACGGTTGGTACCGGATCACGATCCGGGCAAAAGCCCACAATCCCCCTCCTGGACGCGGGGTCTGGACCCAAATTCGAACAGGTGTTGCCGCCGCATCCGCGCCCCTTCTCTTCTGGGCAGGATATTTTGAAGCCAAAGAAGAACCACAGGACTTCACCTTTGAGACATGGATGCAAAAGGGCCATAAGTTGGAGGTCAGGCCCGGAGACCACACCCTGGGGATCATTTCAGTAAAGCTGCTCAATGACCAGAGCGCTCCCCAGACTGACGCTCCGGCAGTGGCGATGGAATCCATCAAAATGGAGCGTATCCGCAAAGGAATGAATCAGCGTGAGCTGAGGCATCGACTTTTTGACGAATTAGTTTTCGAAAACGGAGCTTTGCAGTCGACGAATCCCCCTGAAGACCTCGACCGACTCATGACCCGGTTTGCTGGATTTGCATTTAGACGAATTGTGACGGACGTAGAAATCGCCCCCTATCTTGAGTTTGCCCAGTCAAGACTCAGTTCTGGCGCGAGTTTACGGGACGCTCTGCGATCGGGCTACCGCGCCCTACTCAGTTCACCGCGTTTTCTATATTTCACTGAGCATACGGGCCGGTTGGACGAATTTAGTATCGCCTCCCGCCTAAGCTACTTTCTCTGGAGCACGCTGCCCGATGAAGAACTCCTTTCTCTTGCCGCAGCGGGTCGATTGTCCAATCCAGCAGTCCTGAAAAAACAGGTGAATAGACTTCTCGACCACCCTAAAGCCACTTCCTTCGTCAATAACTTCACGAATGATTGGCTAAATTTGAGAGAAATCGACTTCACGACCCCAGACTCGAAACTCTACCCCGAATTCGACCTTATTCTTAAGCATTCCATGTTGGATGAAACGCGGGCCTTTCTTCAAGAGCTGATCAATGAAGACTTGAGCGTCACCAATATTATCGATTCAGACTTTGCCATGCTCAATGAGCGTCTCGCTCAACACTACGGAATCGACCCTTTTTCGGGTACGGGCTTCCAAAAAACGCCCCTCAGGAAAACGCATCCCCGAGGTGGTGTCATAACGCAGGGAAGCGTACTCAAAGTAACCGCCAACGGCACCACCACTTCTCCTGTCATTCGTGGTGTTTGGTTATTAGAGCGGATTCTAGGCGAGCACATTTCTCCTCCTCCTGATGATGTGCCCGCGGTCGAACCCGACATACGTGGAGCGACTTCCATACGCGACCAGCTTGAAAAGCACCGTTCTACCGATGCCTGTATGGCCTGCCACAAAAAGATCGACCCTCCGGGTTTTGCCTTGGAAAGCTACGATGTCATTGGGGGATGGAGACAGCATTACCGGGCGCTTCCCGAAAAGGGTAGTTGGAAAAACGGTCCCGCAGTGGATCCAAGCTATCATCTTTCAAACGGAAAGACCTTTGCGGACATAGAGGGCTTTAAATCGCTCATTCTCGAGCATCCTGATAAAATCGCCCAAAATCTTGCCGAAAAAATCCTCACCTACGCGACGGGCGCCAGTATTGAGTTTGCAGACCGCCGTGAAATTAGTAGGATTGTGAGTGAACTTGAAGAGAGTGACTACGGCTTCCGCTCCCTGATTCATGCCTGCGTGCTAAGTTCGATCTTTCAGTCTAAGTGATGGTACTTCATGTGAAACAGGCAGCGACTCGAGCCCTGCTAATTTTGTCCGGGCTGCTGCTCGATTTCACTGGGCATTCCACCAGTCCTTCTGCGAGGCCCAATGTTCTACTTATCCTAGCGGATGACTTAGGAATTGGCGGCTTGCACTGCTACGGGACAGAGTATTTGGAAACCCCAAATATCGACAGTCTCGCGGCGGAGGGCATGATGTTCACAAACGGGCTCGCCGCTTTTCCTACTTGCAAGCCCTCACGGGCCGCACTGCTTACTGGGCAATACTCTCCTCGAACCGGGGTGTACCGGGTAGTGGATCGTCACACGGGTCAAGAGGATAAAATAAAGTTTCTCGTTCCTCCGAATGAAGACGTCTCTCTAAAAAAACGTTTGATCAACCAATCGTTTAAAGAAGCGGGTTATTCTACAGCCGCCTTCGGAAAATGGCATATAAGCAATCCAAGAAAAGAGCACCCGACTCAATACGGTTTCGATCGAGCCATCGAAAGCAGTGGTGGCCACTACAATGCTAAATCTGTACCC
>CALDFV010000001.1 GCA_937942145.1 uncultured Opitutaceae bacterium | reverse complement strand
GCGGCCAGCACGGTGAGCGGCATCCTCCGGCGCCACGGGCTTCTGGGCCCCGGAACGCGACAGGGGAGCGCTAGCGTGCAGCGCTTCGAGAGAGGCGAGCCCAACGACTTGTGGCAGATGGACTTCAAGGGGTGGATACGCCTGGACGACGGCAGGCGCTGCCACCCGCTGACGGTCCTGGACGACCATTCGCGCTACAACGTCTCCCTGGAGGCGTGCCCGGGCGAGGACGGCCGCACCGTCAGGCCCTTGCTGGTGAAGGCGTTCCGTCGCCACGGGCTGCCGCGGCAGATCCTCTGCGACCACGGCAACCCCTGGGGCAAGGGGCCAAGCGCCTGCGGCCGCCAGGAGGCGACCCCGAAGCTGGAGGTCTGGCTGATGCGGCTAGGCGTGGAAGTCATCCACGGCCGCGTGCGCCACCCCCAGACCCAAGGCAAGGAAGAGCGCTTCCACAGAACCCTGAAGGCCGAAGTGCTGGACCGCGAGAGCCGCTGGAGATCCCACGGCCACTGCCAGCGGGAGTTCGACCGCTGGCGGCGGGTCTATAACGAGAAGCGGCCCCACGAGGCGCTGGGGCTGCAGACGCCGTCGAGCCGGTACAGGCTCTCGAAGCGACCGTATCCAGAAAGGCTTGCCGAGGAGGAGAGCTTCTACCTCGGCGATGACGTGGTCCGGATGGTCAAGGGCAAGGGGGAGATCACCTTCAGGAACCACTCCTTCTACGTCGGCCGGGCGTACTCCGGCTCCCCTGTGGCTCTTCGCCAACAGGAGACCGGAGTATGGGACGTGTACTACTGCTGGAAGCGGCTCGGCTCGGTCGACCTCACCAAAGCCTCAAAGAAGAAAGGAAGGTATCATTCCATCAGGAACAATGTGTAATCGATGTCCGCGCGCGCCTGCAACCGATGTCTTTGTTCTGTACACGGGATAGTCAGCCCTACCTTACAGCGATTTTCTCTCTTCCGAAAAGACATCTCCCGTCGGCTTCTCTGGAAGGGTCGCTTTCCAACGGTTTACTTTACCAAGTAGTTGTTCTACCACTTCGGGTTCTCCCTTGGCGCGATCGACCTTCTCAAAAGGGTCTCCCACAATATCATATAGTTCGAAATAATCCAAACCCTGGTTCGCCATAAGCTTCCACTTCTGGTCCACGATGGCATAGGACACCCAGTGATAAGGCCGGCTCTCGGGGATGGGCCAAGCCGAACCCATCTTCCAGTACAGCGGCTTCTCCCTTATTCTTGAACCTTTCCCTTTTAGGGCCTCAACTTGGCTAACGCCATCCGGCACATAGCTGGCTGGCAATTTAACCCCTGCGATTTCGCAAAAGGTTGGCAGCAGATCCACCGCCGAAATCAGTGACCGATCATCGATTTCTCCGGCCCCAACCTTGCCCGGCCAACGAGCAATGAAGGGAACATTGATACCCCCTTGGAACAATGCGCTCTTGTAGCCCTTTCGGCCTCCCGTAATTCCCTTGGCAGCCGCAATTCCCCATCCCGCTCCGGTTGCCGTATCGTACATCAACTTGAGCTCGGTGGGACCAGAGGCTCTCGCAGGCCCGTTGTCTGAACTGAATATCACAAGCGTGTTGTCTGTCAGGCCTAGATGGTCAAGTGCATCCAGAACGTCTCCAATCCGATCATCCGCATGAGAGAGGACAGAAGCGTATATTCGATCCTCTTCACTCTCCATATCACGAAATCGCCACTCGTATTTGGGAACGGTATGAAATGGCGTGTGCGGCTCATGCAGCCAAAGGTTAACAAAAAAGGGTTTCCCTGCTGCCGCCGATTTTTCGATAAATGCGCTCGCTCGCTGGGAATCCTCGTGCACGGGAATCTGCTCTCCCGCGCAGTTAAAGGCACCGTATTCGTCGTACCCATAATCGCTAGGCAAGGGAGAGTCGGGAATCATATTGTTCGCCAGATGCCATTTCCCATAGTGCGCGGTTGCGTATCCGCTTTGCTGTAGCAACCTTGGGAGCAAAGGCGCATCTAGACTCAACCAGTCCGGCATGTTGCGCTTCGCATTACTCGGCACCCAGGCAAAGTGGCCATCAATATTGTACCGTGCGGGGAAGTGGCCCGTCATCACCGCTGTCCGACTCGGCGAGCAAACGCCACTCGCTACCGTAAATCGATGGAAATCGGTTCCCTCCGCTGCGAGACGATCGATATTCGGCGTCTTCACGTAAGGATGTCCATGGCAGCTCAAATCTCCCCATCCCCAATCATCCGCAAAAATAAAAAGAATGTTGGCACGGTCGTCACCGCGTAGTGGAACAAAGGATAGCAAAGCCAGGCAAAAGAAGGTCGATTTCAATTTCATAATAAGAAGAAGACAATAAGCGCAAACGAACATCATAACGCAAGCGATCCCCCAACGAATCCTGTAAACACTGGATGTGGTTGGTGCTGGAAGTGGTAGACATTGAATTGATATTGCCCAATCTCGAAGGGCCTCATGACAAGAAACCGATATCTCCCATCTACCCTATTATTTGCCGTCAGCATTTTCCTTGGCCCAATTAGAAGCGCCGTCAATGAACCCATCCCCAATGCCGAGAATCATTGGCCCATGGCGGGAGGACCTCAAGGCACATGGACAATAACGACCCAACGCCACGTTCCCACCACATGGAGCGTAAGCGATAACCAGAATGTCCTCTGGAAAACCACGCTCCCTGAAGGAGGCCAGAGTGGAATCGCTGTCTGGGGCGACCGTCTGTTTCTCTCCATCAACAAGCCTCTACCCGAGGGGACTCCGCTCGCTGAAACGGTTGGAACCGATATTATCGCCTATTGCCTGAACTCGAAGACCGGCGAGATCCTCTGGAGCAAAGAGATTACCAGCAACAAGCCAATGCCTTACTCCGGCCTGTTTTCAGACAATACCAGTCCCACACCCGTCACCGACGGCCAGTACGTCTGGTTCATAAACGCAGGCGGACGTATGTCTTGTTTCGATATGGAGGGCAAACCTGTCTGGAGCAAAGCCTTTGAAGCACGAACGCGCCACAACGCGAAGCAATGCGAACCCATCCTCATCGGGGATCAGCTCCTCTACGTTTCCCTGCTCAACTCCGGTGACCCGCTTCATCGCGAAATGAAGCCAGAACCTGGACAACGGAACACCGATCCGGAGTTATGGCCTTGGACCTTCACTAGAAGTTTTAGCAAAACCAATGGTCAGGCACTCTGGAGCGAGTCAACCGGTACTTCCGTTCACAATACACCGCGAATGGGATACATCGGCGATGATGCTTTTGTCTTCCATGGTAGAGGCGGCGGGCACAAACCACCGGAAACGCCCTACGGATTCAGCATGAGTTTTGCTTCAGGCAAAAAGGCCGGCCAAACACTGTGGAGCTTTGAATCCAAAAACCCTGCGACCTACACCGTTTCCCACTTCGACTCGAAGCACGCCTACGTCATTGAGGAAGGCTCTCTCGTCAAATTGTCCTCATCCACTGGTAAAGTCTTAAACCGATTTCCTCTCTTTGACCAGGCAACCATTCGTGTCTGGGACCAGACTTCCAATCGTTACCAAGTTCTAGAAGAGGCTCCCTTCTCGAAAGTCGTCGAGAAATTCAAACCCGAACCAACCAATCAAACCTCGATCCTCGTCGGCAAGTACTTCCTATTTCTGTCACACTCTGGCTACTGCATTGGGCGCTTGGATACAGAAACCGGCGAGGTCGAATACCTCCAAGTCCCAAGGCAAGTGGTTCGCCATCCCAATGAGCCCGACCGGCTTCTATGGAACGAGCACATCCCGAGCGACGGAACCAATTCACGCGGACTGCCGATCGCAAACGACAAACGGTCCCAACGCGACGGCTGGGGGCATGTCACCTGCGGCAGCCCAATTGCGGTCAATCAATACGTCTATTTCTCAACTATGATCGGGATGACCTATGTCGTCGATAGCCAGGCTGCAGAACTGGATTCGTCCGCCCTGATCTCAATCAACGATCTGGGACCCGCCGGAAAAACATGGAGCCTAAGCTCACCGAGCTACGCCAATGGAAGGATTTTCCATCGCGGACTTAAGCAGGTTGTCTCTATAGGGGAATAGGCTCAAGATATTGGATACGTTTCAATCTCATTGCTCGATCAGGTAGGGCGAGGGCCTATCAATAATGGTAGAACAGGCTTACAGCCTGTTGCCAATACAGATTAAACAGGCAAGATGCCTGTTCTACTTTTTAGTCGGAGATCGCCCGCTACCGTAATTCGCGGACTTTACCCCAACTGCGAAATCGTTCCGGTACTTCCATGGTTGAAATGATCTGCTTCGACGCCGTAGTTCTGAGCGATCGTGAGATGCAGATTGGCTAGCGGCGTGTGCGGCTCGCAAACAATATGACGGCCAGGCTTGATAGCGCCACCGCCTCGTCCTGCCAAAACGATTGGCAAGTTGTCTTTTACATGCCCGTTTCCATCTTTCATGCTCGAGCCATAAAGCACTGTGGAGTTGTCCAGCAAACTACCGTTGCCTTCGTCGATGCTGCTCATGCGATCGAGGAAATAAGCAAGCTGATGAATGTACCACTGGCTGACCTTAGTGTATTCCCCAACCGCTTGATCCTGATTCTTGTGATGAGACATTCCGTGGTGGTCGGAGGTAACCCCATCGAGGAAAGCGAAATTCTGGCGGCTAAAACCATGAGCGGTCATCAGAGTGCCCACTCGGGTGGTATCCGTCCAAAACGACAGCACCAGCAGATCCATCATCATTTTCAGGTGGGCGCTTCGGTCTTGAGGAATTCCCGCGTCAGGACGCACGAGCTCTGGTGTCGTGGGTGGCGTCCACGAACGCTTGGGCGGATTCAAAGTATTATCTATGCGAACCTCGACCGACCGAACGCTATCGAGGTATTCGCCAATTTTGTTCTTGTCGTGGTGACTCGCCTTCCGCTGGAGCGACTTGGCATCTTCCAAAACGAGATCGACCACACTTTTGCGGCGAGCCGCTTTTTCCACAGCTTCCGGTCCGGACTGGCTGCGGAACATGCGATCGAAGGCAACCCGAGGATTGATCTCCGGCGAAATGCGGGTGGTTTCCGAACTCCAGGAAACGGTGTTGGCAAAAGAGATCGGATCACGACCGGCCGCACCCTGACGCGGAGGCTCCGTTCCAAGAACGATCGACGGAAACAAGGTTTCGTGGCCGATGGCCTGAGCCACTCGCTGGTCGAGCGAAACCGCATTCTTCCCGCCGCCAATCGTGTTCCCCGTGAGGAAGGCCCCCGTCATTTGGACGTGTCCTCGACCCACGTTGTCGAGATTCGAGATAATCGTCAGCTGGTCCTTCAATCCCTTGAGGGGCTGCAAAATCGGCGACAGTTCGAATTGCGAGCCGGCGCCCGTGACGTCCCACGCCTTCGGAAACACTCCATTGGGCTGGAAGATACAGGCGAGCCGTGTCGGCGGGGTGGCGACTGCTCCCGCTTTTGCCGATCCGCCCATAATTTCGAGGTACGGAAGAGCCAGGCTCGCGCCCACTCCTTTAAGAAAGGTTCTACGAGATATTTGCCAGCGTCTACTCATCGTTCGGATTGGGGTGTTGGTTTTGGAAAGGGTAACTCAAGACCACTTCCTTGATTAAAGTTTTCGCACTATACTCGGATTTCTCCAAAGCATCAATGATTTTAAGGACCGGGCCCTCATCGTAGTGCTTAAGCTCACGTCCTAGGGCAAACGCTAACATCTTTTCAGTGATATTCCGAATAAACTGATCTTTTCGCTCTGAGCGGATATAATCTTTCAATTCCACGGGGCCCTCAAACGCGAATCCATCGGGCATCACGCCAGAGCTATCCACCGGGACTCCGTTCTCGGTTGTCCGGAAACGCCCGAGGGCATCAAAATTCTCTAAACCAAACCCGATCGGGTCGATTTTCTCGTGACAGTCCACGCAGCTCGGATTGCGGCGGTGCATTTCAAATTCCTCCCGCAACGTCTGGCCCTCAACCTGCCCTGCATTTTCCGGCAAGATTCCGGCGTCCGCTGGCGGTTCCGGAATGCGATTTCCCAGCAAGGTCTCTAAAACCCATTTCCCACGGTTTACAGGATTCGTTCGGGTGGGGCTCGAAGTCGCCGTGAGCACGCTCGCCATTCCCAGAAGACCGCCACGCTCCCGATTACTCAAAGCAACGCGACGCATCTCGCTTCCCTCAACGCCTTCAATGCCATACAGGATTGCGAGCGGCTCGTTGAGAAAGGTCTCACTCGAGTCCAGCAAGTCCAAAAGGCTTCCTCCTTCATCCAAAGTCGCCTGAAATGCGAGTATCGTTTCCTGCTTCATCGCGTGACTCAAAACGGAGTCAAACTCGGGGAACTTTCTCCTGTCAGGAAAAACTGTCTTCCCTAAAGACTCGTATCCGAGCCACTGGCCCAAGAACCCTTCCATGGCAATCTTCGCTCGCGGATCGAGAAGCATCCGCTCCACCTGTCTTTCGAGCACTGCGGGCTTGCGCAGCTGTCTGGAGCTTGCGAGATCAAACAATTCCTCATCGGGCATCGTTTCCCAGAGAAAATAAGAAAGCCGTGACGCCAATTGGTAGTCATCCAATCGATACGGCTTGTCGGATTCTGAAGGAGACAGTTCTGGTCGGTAGAGAAAATGGGGTGAGATCAGAATAGCGGACAATGAAATTTTGACCGCCTCCTCAAATGATTCGCCGGACGCTGTTGAAGCCTCGTACAAGTCTAAATACCGCCTCACTTCTTTTTTGGATACGGTTCTTCGGAAAGCTCTTTTAGCAAAGCGCGAGAGAATCTTCTCCGCTGCCTTCCTTGCTGAAAGCCCCTCTCCAGGTTTTGCGATGAATACAAGGGGCTCGGGAGGCGCGTTCTTGGGCCTCACGGGACCACGAACCTCTACCCAGTCAATCGCCACGCTTTGCAGCCTTACGGACTTATCAACTCCCTCCTTCGGTTTAAAGTACACCTCGGGAACTTGTATATTCCAGGCAACTTGATTGGAGCCCTTCGGCACAAATGCGGTGATCTCGTAAACCCCAGCCGTTTCATCGTAGACCTCTATGTCACCTTTGGTTTCGTCGTTGATGCGTAGACGAGCGCCCGTCGGACCTCCCGTGCTCAAGGCTCGCGCCTTAAACTCGTAGATTCCATCGTACGGGAAGTCCATACTTTCATAAAGAGTCATTTGTCCCCGGTTTATCACGTATCCAAAAAAATCATCGCCGAATGGCTTCGGCGTTTCCCGTGTTTCCGTCATGAACATGTCTTCCGATTCATGATGGTAATATATCGGATCGCGTTTGAAAGACAGCAACGCGTCAATCGAGCGCTCCGCCGCTTCGAAATACTTTTCCATCTGAACAGGTGTGATGAACAAGTTGTCCCGGTCGTTGTTGAATCCGCTTTGGCCTTCCCCGTCTTCCGAAAGCGTATTGCCCGGCTGGATATCGATCCCGAGCAGGTCACGCATCGTGTTGTTGTACTCCTTCTTGGTCAAGCGAGGCATGGTGACTCGTCCAGGGTTCTTGACTTTGGACCAATCAATCTCGTTCAGGGTGTGTTCTAGCCAGTCCACTAACAGAGCCCTCTCCGCAGCGCTCGGAAGGGGTTCCTCCTCAGGCATTTCCTCCGACTTGATTAGGTGGACCACTTCCTGCCATAGCTTATGCTCTTCAATTAGGCTGCGCTTGGTGTGAAAGCTAGAAAGCTGTACGTCCCCTTTCTGCTTTTCCTCGCCGTGGCACCGGAAACAGTATTCTTCGAGCAAGGGTCGAATATCGTCTTCAAAGCTCGCTTGCGGCGCAGCCGCATCGGCCAATTGCGAGGATACAATCAAACCAACAATAGCTATTAATGTGTTTCGGGGCGGCATTCTTTCTTAATTACGCGGGTTGGGACGATATTTGACTTTATATCTGGGGTTCAAGTTCGGGATATCGAACGCGTTCTCGATTTTTAACCACCAGCGCTCACTCACGTGTTCTTCTCAAGGCTTCTTCGATTGTGATGGGATTCTCTTCTGTAATCCTGCCCGGTCCCAAGTAATACTGGACGTTGGAAGGATTGACCTGCGCCAGCTCTTCCATTGTCGCCAGCTCGGCCTCCATGAGGGCCTTTAGATTGGCAACAATATCTGGATGATTCTTCGTCACATCAACCTGCTCCCACGGATCCGTTTCCATATCAAACAACTGCATTGCTCTAGAGGGAGCGGTCGCCGCCGTATCCGGGGGACTTGGATATTCCCAAAGTTGCGATTGCTCGAATGGGGCAATCAAGGTGATCCCGTCGGGTCCCCGGTTATCGATCCACACTTCATCTTGTTTCCCCCTGGGTCTCGCGCGGGGAGCCGTCTGATGCAGTTTCCAGCGGCCTTTACGAGCCGACATTAAGTTCTTTCCGTTCCATGCGTAAACCGCTCGATCCGGCCCATGCTGGCCATTCAGATAATCCCAAATATCGTATCCATCCAATTTATACTGACTGGAATCGATCCCGAGCAGTCGACAAACCGTCGGGAAAACGTCGATCGTCCCTGCCGGCTCCTCTAGTACCTGACCGGTTTCAATTTGCCCGGGCCACCAGAAGATTCCCGGCACGCGGATACCTCCTTCCCAGCTGGAACCTTTCATCCCACGGTGGCCTCCGGTGTCTCCCCCGTACCAAGGACCGTTGTCAGAAGAAAACAGCACTAGGGTCTTTTCCGCCAAATCCAGTTCACGCAGCTTTTGCAAAATCTGACCGACCGACCCATCAAGCTCGCGGATCACACTGGCATAAAGGTCCGCCGCCACTCCACCCAGCTTGTAATAGTCTTCCGACGCGGCCAAGGGTTTGTGAGGCATGGCGTGTGGCAGGTAGAGGAAAAAAGGGTCATCCTGATTGGCTTCAATGAAGGACAATGCTTCGTCCGTGTACCGCTGAGTCAGGTAGTTTTGAACCACTGGATACTCGACTGCCATCTCATCCCGGCACAGCATCACCGGACGCATATCATTCGAATAGAGGATTCCAAAATAGGAATCGAATCCGTGCCGCGTCGGGTAGTACTCCGGCAAGTGCCCCAAGTGCCACTTGCCCACCGCTTTTGTGGCGTAGCCCTCCCCATCAAGTAGTTCCGCTAGCGTCGTTTCACTGGCCTTGATGCCATGGTCGCGCCCTGCGTCGGGTGCGGGATTGCTGGGGACGCCTGTTCGAAACGGGTAGCGGCCTGTCAGCAAGGCTGCTCTCGAGGGCCCGCAACTCGGCGTGGAAACATAGAAGCTAGTCAGCCGCGCGCCTTCCTGGGCCATCTGGTCCAGGTGCGGCGTTTCATATTCCGTCTGACCGTAGCAGGACAGAGAGCCCCAGCCAAGGTCATCCGCGTAGATCACAACGATATTTGGGCGATCCGCAGCGAAAACGATCCCGCTGGAAAAAAGGGCGAACGCCAAAAGGGCAACCGTCGACAGATGCGATTTCATAGGGGGCTAATTCTTTTTTAAACTTACGGTCTTCGGGAAACCGGGATGCTGCTCATGGGAGCCCGGGCTCTGGAAGTTCCCAAAGACCGGCCAGCTTTCGAAGGTGACCGATTCCTCAGGTTTGTTGAATCTCACAATTCCATATCCCTGGCCACTGTTTCGCAGGTACTCAAGCGTCCGCTCTCCGTCACCCTTGTAGGGATCTTCGATCAGAAAACTGTAGGGATTGGCCGCGGCCCAGACGGTGATCTTGTTTCCCCAGCCATCTAGGTAGCGACCGGTGTGGTCGGGCATCCCAGGCTGGCGATTACCCCCTTCTACTTTAGGTCGCCACGCTCTATGAGTCTGGGTGGAAACGGAGGTCAATGTATACGCCCAACCGGCATCTTCCCAATCATCGATTCCTTGCTGTACGAGTGTCGCGAAATGCAGGTCCCCATGCACCATGATCGCGTTGGCTTCGCGTATCACTTCCAAGGCCCGCTTGCGACCTGACTGCGGCCAGCCATTCGAATCCATGTCCGCTAGCATTAGGTGGTGGGGCTGGCAAAAAGGGGACTGCGACAAAACCGCTCGCAATTTATTTCCATCCTTTCCCCATTCACGGAGGAAATCTAGCTGTTGCTTGCCCAGCAATTCAAGATCGCGACGGTCTAATTGGCGCGTATCGAAATTCTCCTCATTAATCGTATCGATTTGCGGCAGGTTGCGCTCTCCTCGCATCGCGAACAAGGGTTCCATGGCATCAACTACGTCACCAGGAGCAGATTTGTACTTTCGATCGTTGACAAGAGCGAAACTTACTCCTCCCACATCCAAGCTTGTAGTGTAATTCTGGATCCCTTGCTCAAGAGGGGTCGCATCATAAGGATCAGGGCGGTGTCCCATTTGGGTGAACTCCACCATCTTGACCCAATCAGCATGCATCCCGTAACCCCCAAAGGTCCGATCCCGGCTCATAGGAATTCCTCCCTTTCCCCAAAGGTCGTTCGAATAGACGTCATGGTCGTCCGGTGTCATCACTGAAGGCCGGTCTTTAAGGAGATCGCGAAATCCAATCATTGAAAGCCACCATTTCCCCAAGTAGTTGAGGGCCGCGCGAGGTACCTCCGCCTTTGTATCCGCCTTAACAATCCAATAGCCCCCATTCGATTCGTATATCTGGTCACCCGCAAAAAACACGAGATCCGGATCCTGTCGCAAAAGATTCTCGGTAAGAAAACGGTTCGGGAAGAGTTCAGAGTTCGAACAGGAAAGCCCCGCCATCACGATGGACTTTTTTTCCGATGGGTCTTTGCGAATCGCCCCTTCCCAAGTAGCCAGCTGGGGCCCTTGCAAGGAATTCCAGCGATAAGTCACGCGATAGTCGCGGTTGACATCGCTATCCCAGTTATCCACGCGAAACAAGGCGGCCGCTGACAACGGCTCAATTTCACTTTCCGCCACGGTTTGCCAACTCGAGCCAGACCTGACTTCTAGAGTCGCCGTGCGACTCGCCCCATCTTCCATGGGCGTGAAGAAGGCCATTAGCTTCAAGGTGTTGTTCTGCAGAGTGTACTGTGACCAAAGAAGGGGGCCGTAGGTTTGTTCTGGGTTCACCTGAAACTTGTTGCCGCTAACTTTCCAGTCTGCGAACCAGAATCTCGGATGATCAATGACACTCGTACTTCGATGATAGGAGCGAGGAAGGTTTAAGCCGTGACACGCGAGAGCGACATTTCCCATCAGCGCGTCGCGTTCAATCGTCGTTTCGAGAGCGGCGATTTCAGTGCCCGTATGGGAAACGCTGAGACGGGCCTTAATCGTTCGACCGCGACGGGACACTTTCAGATTCAGAGTAGACTCGTTCAGTTGCTCCAAACGAACCCGCACATCGGAAAATTCAGACCCAATCAACAATCGGCCATCTGTTGCGAGGCCTGCGCGAAGAGGCAGCTCACGTGTCAGCTCTTTGGCAAAGCCATTACTCAAATCGTGCAAGACATTCGACCGGTAGTCGTTCCGATGCCCTACCGCTCCAAACTTGAATCCCACAAACCCAATTTCCTGGGGCCCCCTACTCGAATCGTCTAACCGACCGATTCGAACGCTCATCGAAAAATCCCCGTTCCCTGCTTTCAACTGATGCGTTAGCGAGTGCACTTCGTTAACCCATCCTCCATGCGTATTCTCGATGCGACCGCTCGAGAGCCTCCAATTCATCATTGGGTTTGTCCAATATTCCGGGCCGATCCAGGGACGTTCAATGCCTTTTTGGAGGGTGGCCAATGGCTGGGCGTCGATCAAAACCGGGCCGACCATCCAAAGTGCCGCAAATAGGAGGTTCTTGAGAGTATTCATAGTTTCAATTCGCTGGGAATGCCGAGCTGGGGCTCGGCGTTCCCAGGGTTCCCAACACTCTCGGGCTCTCGGTTCATTTGAGTACCTCCCCGATAGGAATCATATACCACCCTCAACTTTGAATTTTGTGAGTGACCCCGACTGAGTACCAAGCAGGACACTCAAGCCCTTCTCTCCCCTTTTCGATGGGTCGAACGCAAAAGTAATCTCCTTCCTCCCTTTACTCAAATCGATGGGCTTTGAAGGGTCGGGCGCCGCCTCGCCATCGATCCAGAGCTCTAGTCCATCGCGATGGTTGATGTCCAAGAAAACCGGGCCCGGAGTCTGCACCTCCACAAATCCTCTGACGAAAACACGTTTACCCAAATTGAGATCGTCAAAAGGCAGCTCGCCATTGACTTTGCTGTAAGCAGGTTTCCAGAGCGCCTCCTCGAGTGGTGGTTCGGCTCCCTCGGCTGCCGCCACACGCCACTTCCGTATGAAGGGTCTTTCGTCGTTCTGGAACGGGCCCGGGTTTCCGAGGACCGACAGGAACTTGGCGAGATCGAGGAACTCGTCCCGACCCTTCAATTGATCCGCAAGCCCCGCAGGCATGAGCGACGGCACACTTTGTTTCGATCGGATTTTTCCTACTGGGAGCTTCACTTCCTTTCCCAGAGCAGAGTCCTGTATAATAACTTCGCTTTCATCCTGATAGGCGATGACTCCCATGCGCACCGTATTGTCCGTCATGGTAAACAGCATGTTTTCATAGTGCTCCGCAATCGAGGCGTTGGGCTCTAGAATGGACTCGATCATATAACCCACAGAGGCCGCTGTCCCCACGGCTACCAGATTCGGCCCAATCGTTGGCCCCACGGATCCGATGCCGTGACAGCTCGTGCAAGCGAGAGATGTTCGACGAAAGATCATCTCCCCTCTTACCGCATCGCCCAAGCGATCCACATCGAGGGCAAGTTCATCTCTATCTTCACTCATTAGAGCGAGGCTCAAGGAATCCTGGTGACTATCGCTGAACAGCTTGACCAGTCTCTTGGGCAACTGACCCGTCTGTCGGTGGTAAGTCGATACGCTCCTTTTCACCTCCGGGTGGATGGGAACGTTTTCAAGCAAGTCCGCAAGCACAGCGTCCCCTCTTCTAATTTTCGTAAACTCGGAGACCAATGCTACCGGATCCGCATCGAGCGGTTCCTGAGTCAAGACATCCCCAACCATCGCTTTCGCTTCCTCAAGATCACCAGCGACTAAACCCGTGACTGCATGATACCGCGTGGCAATGTCGCTCGATGTCGCGAGAGACTTTAATGCATTTACATACGTCGTTTGCCTCAGTTTCCCTAAAGCTATCGCTGCTGCCTTCCGCACATCTGGAGCTCTTCCACTATCCTTAAGAATGCCAAGCAATTCGGGACCGGCCGATAGCACTTGCCATGATCCCAAACTCGCCACCACCTGAACCACGACGTCATCATTCGAATGGGAAAGAGCGGGTATCAGGGTAGCGAAGTTTCGAGAAGTTTCCAGCACAGTCCTTTCACCCACCTGCCTCAAACCATCTAGAATATCTATCGAAACCGCATCCGATTGTACTGCATTCTTCCCTACGGCATTGACGACAAGCCGGACAAGCTTCGAACTTGGCGTGGCTACAAACTGCTTCTTAACCGCAGCTATATCACCCGGAGCCGGATGGGGGTCACCCATCAAGGCGATCAGGCGCTTGTCAATTCCGATCCCGGCGAACTGTTCCGCATACTCGCGATGGGCGGGCTTAGCAAAGTCCAAGGCATCTTTTTCGAGAGCAGGGACCCAATACTTTTCGAGCCCTTTCATCGTTGAGGGAAGGGTCGCATTAATAAATCGATCACGATCACGATCCAATGCCATCAGTGCGGCAGGGGCCGCCTCAGCCTGTGGAATGAATCCCGCTGACAAGATCGCTTCCATACGGGTGCGTGGGAAGCTGTCCCTCGCTAGCTGGCCAATCATTCCCACTGGATCCGATAGCTCGTCCTGCCAGTAGCGGATCACGCGGGCCCCCGCTGAACGGGCGTGTCCATTCTTTGATGACAATACTCTACTTAATATAGGTTCGCTAACCCGTTCCACATTTTGGCAGGCCCACATCGCTTCAACCAGATGATGATCGTATTGATCCTCATTAGTGTCCAAGGCTTCGACCCAACTCTCTACCGCAGCCAGTACTTCATCAGGATTTCGCTCGCTCAATTCCTTTCGAGCCTGATGCCGCGTCCAGCCTTCCGGGCTACTAAGGTGATCCACTAGCCTGTGAACGGGTATTCCCACCAGCTGGGGCTTCTTTACAAGTGGGCGATCTTTGTAAGTAATCCGCCAAATGCGACCATGGTCGTGGTCACGGCGTGGATCTCGAAAGTCGTGCTGAGCGTGATTGATGATCGAGTTGTACCAATCGGCAATGTAGATTGCTCCATCGGGACCTATCTTAGTGTCTACTGGTCTGAAGTTTGGGTGTTTTGACTTAATCAGCGGCTCCAGAACATTCGCGCTAAAACCCGCGCCATCATCGATAAACTCATAACGCACCACCGCCCGGCTTTTAAAACGCCCCGTCAAAAGCTGTCCTTGGATTTCATCGGGAAGATGGGTACCGGTCACGATATCCCCACCGCATTGCTTCTCCGTCGTTATGAGCGGTGGGATACGGGAAGGCTCATTCGAAGAGCCCGTGCCTGGGGTCAGATACATGATACGCGGATTGTTGACCATGAACGACTGGCCCCAATAATCAAATACATGTCCCCAGGGATTTCCACCCGTCCCCCGACAGAACATTCTCAATTCATTCGTGCGCGGATTATATTGGTAGACCCCGCCATTGAAATTGCGCACGACCCCATGCTGGGTTTCGACTTGAGTGTGGAGAAAGATGCCTTCCTGGAAGTAGATCCACCCGCCCGGACCGCGCCGCCAAGCGCTGATCGAGTGGTGGTTGTCCTCAATTCCGAACCCTGTTAGCGCTAACTGTCTCACATCAGCCACGTCATCGCCATCGGTGTCCTTCAAAAACAACACATCTGGAGACTGCCCCACAAAACAACCTCCATTCGCCAGTTCGATTCCCGTTGGCAGGTAGAGCCCATCGGCAAACACGGTCGACTTGTCCGCGACTCCATCGTTGTCCGTATCCTCAAGAATGATGATTTTGTCATTCGCGACATCACCCGGCTTGATCTGGGGATAGGCCCAGGAACAGGCCACCCACAGTCGACCCCTCGAGTCCCATGCCATGTGGATGGGATTGGCCAACATGGGATCCGCCGCAAAGAGGTTGGCTTCGTATCCCGGTAGCAATTCGAAATTCTCGAGCTCCGACGCAGGGTCATGATTGTTCATCAAATCCAAGTCGGCACCTTGCAGGTTTGCCGTCTTGATGCCGCTCGCGTCCTGGCCCCACAAGGGACTCGATAAAAAAGAGAGTAAAACAGGTATAACTAGAAGGCGTTTCATGAAATTTGGGTTATCTTTATTTGCAGATTCCACGCCGAATGGCTGGCCTAGCTCTACGAGCTGAACTCGGCTTGGCTACGCCGCAACGGGCGTGGGGTTTGGGAAGGAGGATATCCATACTAGTCCCTCGCGTAGCCATGTCGCAAAGCGGCGTGGGGTTCAGACAATGCTCGTTCAAGTTCATGCGCATACCCTCAGTTTGTATCCGGAATTAAACGCCACTCGCGAGTCTTGAGCTCAATACCTCCCTCAAGAGCCACGTCTTTCTGGTCCGCTAGTTCCTTGAAAGCCAGGATCTCCGCAGGCAAGGCCCGTCCACTAGGCGAATTGCGGCGTTCGCCCACGATATGAACTTGGTTGAGCGCTTTCCAACTGTAGATGAACTGCAGATTCTTGTCGTTCACCGCATGACGGAAGGCCTCGCCGTCCCTATGAGCCGGTGAAGAATCGACCGCCACTCCTTTTGTCCACTCATCGTGACTGGCAGAAACCACACGTTCGCCATCAACCATCAGCACGTATTTCCCCGGCTGCAGGTTTTTAACAACCACCGTATCACGCCTCGAGTTGAGACTGGCTGGCAGTTCCCGTTGAGTCGGCGGTGGTAATGACGGACTTGTTTCCTCCGTTACTCTAAAACTGAGCTCGCGACGGTTCGAGGATAGATCTGAGAGAGAAAGCCCAATCCCATCACCCTTTTGCGTTTTGGCATCGATGGTGAGCCCCCAGGGCCGTCCACTGGGCACGCTTTCATTTTCAAAGAACCCTTCATAAAGAGCACGCGAGACCACCCAGTACCCATATTCACTCAAATGAATGCCGTTTGTAGTTAGGGGAATCGCATCAGGTTCCGACATCATTGCGCTCGTAGGCCCATACAGATCCACAAAAGGAACGTTCTTCGCCGCTGCCACAGCGCGCATGGCCTCTGTGTACAATTGCAAATCACGATTTCTCTCAACAAACTTTGGGGTCAATTCTCCAAGGTCCTCGTAAGCGATCGGGGAAACTAGAATCAGACGTACCTCCGATTCGCCATTGTACTGCTTCCCCCGATGAGACGCGATGAACGCCTTCAGGTCTGACTTGAAATTCTCGATACCCGCCTCTCCCTCGAAGGACTCCCCCATCCCAAAACAGGCGATGATTACATCGGTTTGATGATCCCGCAAGGTGGACTCCTCGGTCGGAAAATTGGTGGGCCGATCGCGAGCCGAGAGCATGTCACCCGCCCAGCCCAAGTTCCGAATCGAAACTGGCTCTTCCCGCCAATGCTGCAATAGAAGTGTCTCCAAGTATCCGTGGGAGCGAAGCTGATCGGCAAAGGTATTGCCCACAATAGCGATGCGGATCCCAGGCAGCAGGGGAGAGTCCGCCTTCGCCAATCCCAGGAGACAGCCAAAGGAAAAAAGAAACCGTGCGATCGTACGTGTATTCATCTCTTGCCTACTTATCGGCTCTCTTAATGTCCCATGTGCTGATTGCCGTGTCCGCGCTCGGCATTTCCTTGCCGACTGCCCAGCAGACACTGTTGACCAGCATACGCGTGAAGGCCTCTTCTCCGAAGTCACCCGGATGGCCGAGGGTCGAGCCAAATACCTTTCCGCCCCACTCATTTTCCCACGCCCAAGCGACAATGTCCGCTTCGGTTTCGTTCACGAGAGTCGTTCCAAAACTCCGCTCTAGCAACCGCATTTTGCCCGTTCCCGTCCCAGACATCAGAGGAATGCAGCCCGGTTGAAGGCGCGTTAAATAGAGAGTCCCTAACGAGTCCCAGTTTGCCGTGCCAACATGAGCCATAATGGGATGCTTCAAGTGCTTATCGACAACGCTGATATCCGTCACACTCGATTGGTGCACAATATAGGGCGTTCCGATAACTCTTCTTCCGAATCCATTATTCCAATCGAATCGCTTGTGGCCTTGCGGGAATTTGAAGGAGTGATTAGCGGTCCGCAGCCCGATGACCGGTTTGCCGGACTTTATGTAATCTTCGATGGGCTGCCACTCTTCATCAGGCAGGTTCAGAAATCGCATGAAAAAAATGGCCGCATCCGCATCTGCCAAGGCTTCAATCCCAGGGAGCACATTCTCCGTCTTTTTTTCCGGATCCCCTTCTCCCATAACTACCGTGGTTCTAAAACCGAAGCGCTCCAGCTCCTTGGCAAAAACCGGTAAGGTCAGCTCTGGAGAGTAATGCAACGTTCCCGCGATGAGCACGACGTGCGGTTCGTCGGCTGCCGCGTGAACCGGTGCTCCGATCAAAAAGGAAACTCCGACTAGGAAAACGTTGAGGGGTATCTTCTTCATATTGTGTATATTGAAAAGCCGATCTTAGCGATGTATGCTATCGAGTAAAGAACTCTGGGTAGCGGGCGCTCGGAGATCTCCCTCTACCTTAGAATAGATAGCCTTCATTCAACCAGTCCAATTTCTGAGCTGACCATCAAACCTCGTTCGTCGGTCGCGGAAAAGTAGTAGACGGTCGCGCCCTCAGGCATTGCCGCGGAAATCGTCGAACCCGAAAGACTGGCAGGAGCTTCCTCCCACTCTCGCTCAGGCCAAAGGCCCGCATCCCGAGTGAAGTAAACGTTCACTCCGGTCACCTTGGTCGCTGATTCGAAATCGACCCATGCCCGATCTCCATCCAGCTTAGGCACCTCAAATCGAGTAAGCGGCGCGCCGTCTCTAACAATGCTATCCGCAAACGCATAGATTTCTTCCGGGGCCCAACCGGGACCATGTCCATGTCGCATTCTCAATTCATAACGCATGGTGGTGGGGCCTTGAACCGCGCGAGCCGATTGCTGAGTGGAAGGCATCGGGAAATGCTTATCGTTAGTCCCATTGACCCAGAGCGTTGGGATCTTCACGTTTTCAAAATAGGCGGACCCGTCGAAAAACTGGTTTACGACTTCCGTATAGCGGCCGGGCTTGATCGCCAGTCCCTGATTCCCGTCCGAGTCCGGAAGGAAGCCACACCCATAGACCGGTATGGCAAATTGAAACCGGTCATCCACGCCCATGATCGTGCTCGTGAGCGTTCCACCCCAGCTGATACCGGTGACCCCCGTCTTGTCTGGATTCACCTCCGGAAAGGATCGAATAAGCGAATGGGCCAAGATCGACTGGGCCACGGCATGATAGTACCACTGCTTCCCAATCGGATCGTCATAGTTCTTAAAGATCCCTAGCCGACGCAGCCCTGGGTTCTCCGTGGGAATGCGAGGGCTTCGCCGGTCCTCAGTTTCGCGCATCGGATAATGGCCCTCCAGATCCATGCTGATCGCCGCATAGCCGCGATCGTTCCACTTCTTCACCCATTCATCAAACGCAGTCCCGCCTCCCCCATGCACGCAAACGACTGCAGGCCATCCACCCTGCGGGGTTTCTCCTTCAGGCACACCGTAGTAGGCAAACACCTGGACCCTGTCGCCATTCACCGGTATCGAATCGTACAAGACGCCCTTCATGCCAGGCTTTGCCGCCTTGGCCGTTTCTTCCCATACAGGGACCTTGTATAGACTATCCAGATCCCATGGTCCAGCAGCGCTGGCCCGAGCGCTGAAGCCTGCCAATGCTATCACTAACAACAGTAACTTGGAGAGGTTTGTAAATAAAGGGGGCATTTTGAGTCGAATCGTTTTCCGTATTCCAAACTGACACGATGAACGAACTTACCGGTTTTGGCTATCCCCCATATACGGGAGGACGCCTCCATAGGTCTACATTTTTTTACGAAACAAAAAGTAGGTCTCGACGGCCCGGCAAGCACGTTAGCAGCTCAACCAACGCGGCACGCCAGCCGTCGCGCCCTACCTGATAATATTCATTCGAAAAGCAGTCCGAGCAAAATTCTCAAAACCCCGATTGCCTTTCACTCAATGACGCTGCACGCTTTCCACCCTCTTCTAACAAACCCCAACCAAAGTTAACTCCAATGAGCTCTAAACGCTCCCCCGCGTTGTGCATCCTTCTGATCAGCTCTCTGATCCTTTCCCATTCTGCACTCTCAATGTCTCTCAAAATGAGCAAGGAGGATTTGCTTCGCTACACCTCCTTATGGGAGGGCGAACGCTTCCCAGACGAGCGACCCAAGGTTCCCGACGACATCATCGAGAGAATGAAGTTAGTCAACATCGAGGAAGCGTGGGGAGTCCTGCGAAACGAAGGTTATGAATACCAGTATGAACGTGGTTGGAAAATGGTGCATCCCAGCGAAACGCTATGCGGAAGAGCGATGACCGTCACCTATATGCCACTACGAAAAGCGGCTAACGAAACCACCAATGAAATCGGCAAGGAGGAGGGCCGTATCGGCAACCAGGTTTCCTGGCCGATTGACATGCTTAGCCAAGGGGACATCTACGGGGCAGATGTATACAACCGCGAGATCGGCGGCCCCATAATCGGAGGCAATCTTGCTAGCTCAATTTACGCGAAAACCGGCAATGGAGTTCTTGTCAACGGCGAGGTTCGCGACCTAGAGCAACTGGAGTCAATTGAAGGGTTCAATGCTTTCGTTCGCAATTGGAATCCGGGCTACTATTGGGCGTCCATGATCATGGGTATCAACATTCCCACTAACATCGGCAACGTGGCCGTATTTCCAGGCGATGTCATCCTAGGCAAACGGGAGGGAGTTGTGGTGATTCCACCAAACCTTGCCGAGAAAGTGGTTGAACGGGCCGAATTCATTCGACTCAAGGATGCCTTTGGTTTCGAACGGCTCAAGTCTGGTGTTTATACTCCCGGCCAAATCGATACGGGTGATTGGAGTGACGAAATCGAAAAGATTTCACTCAATGGATACTTGGCAACCTAGACAATCTCTATGTACCCTAATCCTTGATACAATATATATTCAAAGAAAGGAGCCAGTAATATGCGGTCTAAACAGAGGGCCACGATGATGAAAATGCTGCCAAAACCGATTGTATGTTTCATACTGACGGCTGCATGCTTCCATTTGGGCTCTTGCGCAAAGAAAGCAGCAATCGATTCCTCCAGCGACAATCCGCCCATTGCTTCGCGACTCACGGAGGCTACGTCTCCTGATGGCCAATACATTTCCTGGAAGGAGCACCTCATCGACACAGCCGAAACCAACAATGTGGATTTGAGCGGGAGCGATGGGGTCCAGGTAGCAGACCTAGACCGCGACGGCTATCCAGATGTCATTTCTGTCCATGAATCCGATATCGAATATGATGGGGTCGGCGATGGCCATATCCGCTTGGCTTTTGGTTCGGCTGATCCGGATCAATGGGAACTGGTCACCTTGGCAGAGGGGTCAGAAGCGGGCGCGGCAGAAGATACGGACATTGCTGATGTCAATGGGGACGGCTGGCCCGATATTGTTGCTGCCTGCGAGATCGAGCACATCATCTATTTTCAGAACCCGGGAAAAGACATTCGTTCTGGCACATGGGAACGAGTCATTCCAAAGATCACGGCCAACCGCGGCTCCTTCATCCGAGTCTTCTTCGCTGATTTCAATGGCGATGGAAAATCTGAGGTTGTTGCTCCGAATAAGGGGGATCAATCGCAAGAAAAGGCAGCGGAAACGGACCGCCCCATCTCATGGTTCGAGATTGAAGGAGATTTCCTCGATGGAGACTCCTGGATCGAGCATGAATTGACGCGGGTCTCTGTTCCGGAGAACTCAAGGCCCGTCGATCTCGATGGTGACGGAGATCTCGATGTACTTGGAGCGTCGCGCGGTGAGGAGCGGATTTTCTGGTTCGAGAATCTAGGCACGAATCCCATCTCTTTTAAGGAACACCAAATCAACGCCATAGAGAATGGTAATCCGTATCCGATCACTGGCGTCAATTTAGACTTCCATGATTTCAACAAAGACGGCCGACTCGACATCGTTGTCTACCATAGTCCCTACAAGAGAAGTTTCGGCTGGCTAGAGCAACCCGACAACTTCTCAAAACCCTGGAATCTCCACCCCATCGGTGCCAAGGATCCGGACAACGGGATCGGAATTGTGGTCGCCGACATCAATTCGGACGGTAATATGGATGTAATGGCAGGCACCTACAGCGCTTCCCCCCGTGATCACGATGGGGAGGAAAAAACCGTGAACGATCGGCTGGGCCGACTCGCCTGGTTCGAGAATCCTGGTGACCCTACGGGTGATTGGATCCACCACGACATCTCTCGCCGCATCCGCGGCATGTTCGATCAGTTCGTGCCCATCGACCTCGACAAGGATGGCGACCTCGACTTCGTATCCACTCGCGGCAATAGCCACCCCTACGACGGCGTTTTCTGGCTGGAGCAGGTTCGCACCGAAAAGCCCGTCCATCGCTTCACCCCCGCCCGGAAGAACGAGAGCCGGGAAGTCGGACTGCCTGACAGGTAGTTGATTGTCCCCAAGAAATTTAAGGTAGCGGGCGATCTCCGAGCGCCCAC